>NZ_CABTJS010000122.1:0-2542 GCF_902485085.1 uncultured Kluyvera sp. | reverse complement strand
TGACTGTTGGTCAGCGGCCCTGGAGGCCGCTTTTTTTTATTCGCGTTTCAGGCGATTGGAGTTACACAGCCAGAGCGTAATCACCAGGATCAGGATCGCGGCGGAGTATATGAGCACCGCCATCGGCGATTCATGATCGATGATGATCAAACGCACAATCGCGGTGATGCCGATATAGACGAAATAGCGCAGCGGGAAGTGGAACCCCGACTGAAAATACTTGACGATCAGCGCGATAAATTCGAAGTAGAGAAAGTAGACCACCAGTCCTTCCACCAGCCGGTACTTACTGGTCGGCTCCGGGGTAAAGAGGACATCGGCCAGATGCAGCGTCTCTTTACCGAGGAAGACAATCAGGATAATCCCCAGGCACAGCAGCCCCAGATTCAAAACCGTTTGCATCGCAGTGGCGATAAAATTCACCAGTGGGCGATAAACCGACGACATATTCACACCTCATAATCAGTCCTTGTTGCGTCCGGTATAGCGCAAAAGTGTGATCCAGATCTACAGTTACCCCTCACCGCGTGGGCTTTCCACGTTTGCGCCCTCAGGACAGGATTTCGGCAAAAGAGAAAAATGCTCTCCTTAACGGCGTGTGATCGACATAACTGAATCCCCTTTTTTGTATAAAACTATCCCTTCACAGTCATTGTTAATCAATAACTTAATTTACATACAGACCTGCATGTTTAGATAAGGCTAAAAATAAAATTTTTCTCCAGACCTTAATAAATAAAGGGTTATTTGAGAAAGTTTTTTTCTGCCGATTCCCTTAGCATATTTCCTCATCATCTTACGTCCAGGAATCATAATAATGTCTGACCAAGCATCCTCACTTTTTATTCGCTGGCTACAGCGAGAAGTCGCACCAGCATTAGGTTGTACGGAACCTGTTGCTATTTCATTTACCACCGCTTACGCCGCGAAACATTTAGCGACACCCTGCGAAAAAATTAGCGGTTTTATTTCTGCCAACGGCTTTGTTAATGGAATGGTCGCCTCCCATCTCTTGTGCCACAGTGGGACGATAAATCGTCACTCATTGAACGGAGCGCTGCTATCATGAACGTTAAAACTATTGGAATCGATTTGGCAAAAAACGTTTTCCAGATCCATGGGGTTGACGAGCACGGAAAACGGTTGTTCAACAAACAACTCAGACGGGCACAAATGGCCTCCTTTTTTGCCAACATCCCACCCTGTTTGATCGGCATGGAGGCCTGTGCATCTGCTCATTTCTGGGCCAATAAACTGATATCGATGGGCCATAATGTCAAACTGATGGCCCCTCAGTTCGTCAAACCCTATGTTAAAACCAATAAGCATGATGCTGCAGACGCTGAAGCTATTTGTGAAGCCGTCACTCGACCTAACATGCGGTTCGTGCCGGTCAAAACCGCTGAGCAGCAAGCCGTATTGGCACTTCACCGGAGTCGTCAGAGCTTCATCAAACAGCGAACCGCACAAGCCAATCAAATCAGGGGGTTATTGGCCGAATTTGGCATTGTCGTCCCCCGAGGTATCCAGCAGCTACAGCGACGATTACCTGAGCTCGTGGAAGATGCGGATAACCCGTTACCCGTCCTGTTTCGTACACAGCTGAGTCTACTACAGCACCACATGGCGTACCTGTTCGATGTCATCGCTACACTCGACAAGCAGATTGAGCAGTGCTATCGGCAAAATGCTCTCTGCCAGCGTATCGGCAAGATCCCTGGTATTGGCCCTGTTACCGCCAGCGCGCTGATTGCGACCATTGGTAAAGCCAACAATTTCGAGAATGGCCGACAACTGGCTGCCTGGCTCGGATTGGTTCCACGTCAGCACTCCAGTGGGGGTAAACAAGTCCTGCTCGGGATAAGCAAGCGAGGTGATACCTATTTGAGGACCTTGCTTATCCATGGTGCCAGGGCGGTATTGCAGTCGGCCAAACATAAACAGGATGCCGTATCGAGCTGGGCTAACCAGCTAATGGCGCGCCGGAATAACAACATTGCCTCGGTAGCATTGGCTAACAAGAATGCGCGGACTGTGTGGGCGCTCCTGGCCAAAGAGCGGGAGTATTGTGCACCAATAATAAGCGCTTAAGTTGCTTAATCAGTAAGACAGAAACAACACCACCGATTGCCCAGGCAAGCATGAAGTGATGGCAAGACAGGTCAGACCGCGATGGGGAAAACCCGGTTTATTCAAGGCTCCTGAAAGAGCGCTTTGTTGATAGAGGCCTCCATCAGCGTATTCCATCAGGGACAGAGGTATTTTACATCACCTCGGCAAAGTCCGGATCTATGGCTGCAATCGATGACCAGTAAAGCCACCACAACATATTTAGCTTGGCAAACAGGAGGCGACCATCTATGAATAAATCGGACTTTTGCTGAGTTGAAGGATCAGATCACGTATCCTCCCTGACCTGCCCCCAGAGTTAGGGAAGGTGCGAACAAGTTCCTGATATGAGATCATCATATTCATCCGGAGCGCATCCCAGAGGGACATCATGAGCCATCAACTCACCTTCGCCGATAGTGAATTCAGCACT
>NZ_CABTJS010000121.1:0-1130 GCF_902485085.1 uncultured Kluyvera sp. | reverse complement strand
TAGGACCGTTATAGTTACGGCCGCCGTTTACTGGGGCTTAAATTCAAAGCTTCGCTTGCGCTAACCTCTCCTCTTAACCTTCCAGCACCGGGCAGGCGTCAGCCCATATACCTCACCTTTCGGTTTCGCATAGACCTGTGTTTTTGCTAAACAGTTGCTTGAGCCTATTCTCTGCGGCCTCATCTCTGAGGCACCCCTTCTCCCGAAGTTACGGGGTCATTTTGCCGAGTTCCTTGACAATGCTTCTTCCGCCGGCCTTAGGATTCTCTCCTCATCCACCTGTGTCGGTTTACGGTACGGGTACGGTATAAACAATAGCGGCTTTTCTTGACGCACAGCTCACGGACTTCCCTACTTTAATTCGGTCCGCATCGTGTCTTCCCATTGCCACACGGATTTGCCAATGTGACTGGTACCTCACTTGCACCGGGCTTTCCGTTCCCGGCTTCCGCTCTCTGCACGTGTCCCCACAGTTCTGTCATACCGCAGTACAGGAATCTCCACCTGTTGTCCATCGGCTACGACTCTCGTCCTCGCCTTAGGCCCCGACTTACCCAGGGCAGATCAGCTTTACCCTGGAAACCTTGGATATTCGGCCATAAGGATTCTCACCTTATTCTCGCTACTCATTCCGGCATTCTCTCTTCCATGCAGTCCACAGCTCCTTACGGTACTGCTTCGCCCCGCATGCAATGCTCCTCTACCAATGTATCACTACATTCCTTAGTTTCGGTGGCGCGTTTCAGCCCCGGACATTTTCGGCGCAGGACCTCTCGACCAGTGAGCTATTACGCACTCTTTGAATGAATGGCTGCTTCTGAGCCAACATCCTGGTTGTCTTTGAAATCCCACATCCTTTTCCACTTAACGCGCACTTTGGGACCTTAACTGAAGGTCTGGGCTCTTTCCCTTTCGACTGCCCAACTTATCTCGTGCAGTCTGACTCCCGGTAAGCAATTCTGCGGCATTCGGAGTTTGATATTCTTCGGTAGGCTTTGACGCCCCCTAGGAAATTCAGTGCTCTACCTCCGCTAATCTCTACCGAGGCTAGCCCTAAAGCTATTTCGAGGAGAACCAGCTATCTCCGGGTTCGATTGGAATTTCTCCCCTATCCACACCTCATCCCCACC
>NZ_CABTJS010000120.1:0-9143 GCF_902485085.1 uncultured Kluyvera sp. | reverse complement strand
TGTTAAAGAGCAGTGCAACACGGCTTTCGCTCACTGTTGCGAGGTGGCGTATATTACGCTTTCCTCTTTCAGAGTCAAGCGTTTAATTTCGCTTTTCTCTGTTGAGATTCTCAGGAGAACCTCGCTGACCCGGCGGCTTGTTTGCCGTTGTTCCGTCTCAGTGGGGCCGCATTATAGGGAGTTTCTTCAGGGCCGCAACCCTTAAATTGCAGAAAAATGACTGACTGCTGCAATCCCCAGCAGAACCCCGCCTTATACCCATTTACACACAGAGTTATCCACAAATCTCATCTATTCTTATCGTCTCTGCGTATCTCCCCCCTTCTTTATAGAGAGGGAAACGGCTTATCGCCCCACCCACTATTCAACAATACGCCCCGATTCGAGCTTGATAATCCGGTCCGCAAGGTGGAAATAGCGATCGTCATGGGTGACCGCGATAATGGTTTTCCCTTCAGCCTTCAGCGCCGGAAGGATTTCCTGGTAAAACACCGCTTTGAATTCCGGGTCCTGGTCAGCAGCCCACTCATCGAACAGGTAGATCGGCCGCGCTTCCAGCCAGGCCTGCAACAAAGCCAGCCGTTTGCGCTGCCCTTGTGAGAGCGCCGTCGTGGAGAAACGTCCGTCCGCAAACCGGACCTTATGGCCGAGCTTCAGCCGCTCGAGTAACTCCCCTACCTGTTCCGCCGTGCGTTCATGCACAAACGCCACGTTATCGAAAAGGAAGAAATCATTGAACACCACCGAGAAGCATTGCCGATATGCCTCCTGCTGGTCATCGGCAATCAGCTGGCCGTTTAGGCGCAGCGCTCCGCTGTCGGGCGGATAGATCCCCACCAGCAGATTCGCCAGCGTCGTTTTCCCACTGCCGTTACCGCCGACGATAAAGACCAACTCGCCCGGCGTAAACGTCAGGTCGAGCGGGCCAAGGGTAAAGCGTTCACCATCTTCCCCTTGATATTGATAACTCACCCGCTCCAGCGCCAGCGAAGTGAACGGCCCTTCTGGCAACGGACGCTGCGCCTGCTCCGGCGGCAGCGCCGCCTGAAGCTGCTGCACCCGCTGCATCGCCACCCGCGCGCTGGCGATCGTCGGTAGCGACGACAGCACGCCCTCGACGGGCACAATCATATAAAGGAAGATCATCACGTAGCCGGTAATCGCCGCCGGTTGCAGCGTTAACGCTTCGCGCAGGCCAAACAGCACCAGGCCGATAAACACAAAGAACAGAATGCTGCCCCAGCTCGTCGCCAGCCCATACAGGATATAGCCCCGCGTCCGCTCCCGGCGCACAGCTTCAATATTCTCCGCCAGTTCACCGTCCACAAAATGCCGCCGACGCGCGGCGTTAAGCCGATATTCACGCCCGCCGTCGAACAACGTTTTGCACTGCTGAATGAGCGTGTCTTCCCGTCGCCGGGATTGTCGCAGTAGCCCAAGCGCACGCCCGTGTGCCGTCTGATACCCCAGCGTACCGAGCGCAATCGCCAGCAGCGCCAGCCCCAGCACGCTCAGAGACAGCGTCGCCAGGTAAATCAGGCACCCGAGGATCACCGCGCTATAGATGAAGAGATTCGGCAGGTTGACGAAAAAGACCACTAGCGTATCGAGATCCTGCGTCAGCACCGAAATAGTCCGCGCCATTCCGGAACGTTCCAGCTGTAGCCAGCGGGTTTCACTCACCCGATGCGTCAGCTCACTACGCAGCCGCGCTTTTACCTTCTGCCCAAGATACATAAAGGTGGTTTGCGAGATAACGCGGGTTGCCAGCATCAGGCAGGCCAGCAGCGCAAACTGTATTCCCGGCGCCAGCCAGCCGTGTACAGGCGGCAGATTCAGGCTGTGGTTAATCATCGCCAGCAGCGACGCATTGCTCAGCCCGCTAATCAGCCCGGCAACCACGGCCAGCAGCAGCCAGCCGCCGACCATCCGAAATAACATCAACAACAACGACATGCCCGTTCCTTTTTTATAGTTTGCTTATTTATTACATCTGATGAGATGACGGTCTGTTTCTGCCACGAATCAGCGGCCAGACCAGCAGCGGCACGCCGATGAGCGATGCCACCAGCCCCACCGGTAGCTGGCGCGGATAGAGCGCATTGCGCCCCAACCAATCGGCAACGGTCATGATGCAGGCGGAAAGCAGCACCGCGGTGTAGAGCTGCGCCAGTACGCCCTTCACGCCAACCCGGCGCGCCAGATGCGGACCCAGCAGTCCGATAAACGACACCGGCCCCACCAATAAAGTGGCAAGCCCGGTCATCAGCGCCGCCAGCGCCAGCACGCCGAAACGGGCACGCGGCAGCGAGATGCCAAGCGAACCGGCCACGCTGCCCATTGGCAGCAGCACCAACCAACGACGAAACAGCGGGGTTATCGCCAGCAGCACCAGCGTGGCGATAAACAGCACCTGCGCCAGAGAGGCGCTGATGTAGTAGGTACTGCCGGTCATCAGCGGCAGCAGCACCGCGCTGGCCGAAAGGTTATTGAGCATCACGATGCTGACGGCGGCCTGACATAGCGCATTCAGCGCCAGCCCGTTAAGCAACACGCGCTGAGGGTTAAACGCGCTGCGTCGGCTATTCCACATCGTCAGTAGCAAACTAATAAGCGCACCTACCAGGCTGCTTAATAGTAGAAAGGCACTGCCCTGAGTGGGGAACAACAGGATATAGACGGTGACGCCCATCGCCGCGCCGCCGCCGATGCCCAGCACCTCCGGGCTCGCCAGCGGGTTGCCGCTCACGCGTTGCATCAGTACTCCCGCGCCCGCTAACAGCGCCCCGGCGCTGATGGCGGCCAGCAGGCGCGGAACCCTGAGCGGCAGCAACTGCGTCAGCTCCTCATAGCTTGCCCAATGCCAGTGGCCGAGTCCGAGCCCAAGACAGAGTGAAACCACAATGGTGATAAGCAGTACGGCAACGGCAAACCACGGTACCCAGCGGTGGGTTGAGGCATCCGCCGTCAGCGGCGACGGGGAAGTATCCGGGACATGCTGCCGGGCATGGCGCGCCAGCAGGATCAGCAGCGGCCCGCCGGTGAGCGCGGTCAGCATACCCACGGGCAGCAACTGGCCATTCAAGAGCGAAACCCGGGATACGCAGAGATCGGTAAACCACAGCAGCCCCGCTCCGGTGAGCGCACTGTGCAACATCAGCTGGCGCGACGTGCGTGCGCCGCCAAAGCGAGCAAGATGCGGCGCGGCCAGGCCGATAAACCCAATCACCCCGACGGCATTAACCACCAGCGCGCTCATCACCAGCGCCAGCAACACCGCAGCGCTGCGAATTTTCAGCGGCGACGCGCCCAGGCTACTGACCATGGTTTCCGGCAGTTGCAACAGCTCCAGCGGTCGCCACAAAAAAGCCATCGCCAGCAGGCAAAGCGCCAGCCAGGGCAGCAGCGACATCAGCAGATGGCTGTCCTCCTGCGCCAGCGAGCCGCCGCCCCACATCAGCACGGTCAGCAGAAAACGATCGTTGATGATGGCGATAAGCATCGTCAGCGCGCCGCACCACAGGTTGATCATCATCCCGGCCTGGATCATCACTAAAGGCGAGAGCCGCTGCCGCCAGCTCAGCGCAAGCACCAGCAGCAGCGCGGCCAGCTCGCCCACCACCACCACCGCCATTTTGGCGTCGGTCAGTAATAGCGGAAACCAGAGCGATGCCAGCCCCAGCGCCAGCGTCGCGCCGGAAGTCATCCCGAGCGTAATCGGCTCCGCCAGCGGATTGCGCAGCGCCCGCTGCATCAACCAGCCGCAGAGGCCAAGCGTCGCCCCACCGACAATCGCCATCCCCTGCCGCGGCAGCCACATGCTGTGCAGAATAATCGCCGAGGGCTGGAGGCTATTGGCATATAGCAGCGCGCGCAGGCCGCCTTCGCGCAGCACATCGCTACCGGCGAGTAACAGCGCCGCCAGCCACAGCAGCGTGATGAGCCCCCATGAGAGGCGGCGGGAATAGGGTTCATGCATCGCGCCACCCCGCGACAAAGGGATAGAGGATATCGGCGAAACGTCCGGCGGTGATCAGCGCGCCGGTATCGCTAATCGGCTGTTCAATCACCGCCATCGGATACCGCGACGTCACCGGCAGGCGCTGCCACAGCGCGCTTTGCCGCCAGCAGGCAACGGCGTCACGCTTGTCGTCATCGACCAGTAAGATAAGCCGGGCATCCACCGTGGCGATACTCGTTAACTCTACCAGCACCGCCCCTTCCGCCCCACGGCTACCCTGCCAGGCATGACGCAGGCCGCAAGCGGCCAGCACATCGCCGGGCAAACTTCCCGGGACATAGAGCCGCAGATGCAGCGCATCGACGGGCGTGGCGCAGAACACCGGTTGCCGCACCGTCTGAGCAACCTTGCGCACGTGGGCTATCTGCGATTGCAGATTATTGAGCAACACCTGCGCCTGCGTTTCCCGTCCGAAGACATCACCAAGCTGGCGCGTCGCTTCTATAAAGGAGGCAAGCCCGTGCGTTGGCAGCGTTAGCGTCGGCGCAATTTTTTCCAGCGCGGGCTTCAGCAACGTATGTTGGGGAGTTATCACAATGCGGTCAGGCTTTAAGGCGTACAGCGTTTCGAGGTTCGGCTGAAACAGCAGCCCTAAATCCTGCACCGTGGAAGGCAGCGCAGGCTGCGGGATCAGTTTGCGATACCAGTCGGGCGCCGAGACGCCAGCGGGCGTGATACCGAGCGCGAGGATCATCTCCGTCAGCCCCCAGTCCAGCACCGCCAGCCTCTGCGGGGCCGCAGCGCTCCCGGCCCACGACATCGCGGGAGCCAGCAGCGCTGCGGTTAATAACGTGCGTCGTGAGAGCATCGTTACCACTTGTAGCTAACGGTTGCCGTCAGCTGACGTTTCATCGCGTATTCACAGCCGTTGTTCTGGCAGGTGGCGAGGTAGGTTTTGTTGGTCAGGTTCGCGGCGTTCAGCGCAACGCCCCATTCACGACAGTCGTAGCCCAGGCGCGCATCGTAGACCGTGGCCGCCGGTACCTTCAGGCTGTTGTCGGTATTGGCGTAGCTGCTGCCGACATAGCGCACGCCGCCGCCGATGGAGAAGCCGTCCAGCGGGCCGCTCAGCGCATACTGCGTCCACAGCTTGGCGCTGTTGCGCGCAATGCCAACTGGATGTTTGCCTTCGGTGCCGTCGTTCGCGCTGATCACTTCCGGATCGGTTAACGCGTAGGAGGCCAGAACCGACCAGGCCGGGGTGATGTTGATCTTGCCGTCCAGTTCAATCCCGCGGGATCGGATCTCACCGGTCTGCACGCTGTAGTTGGCGTGATCCGGGTCCGGCGTCGCGACGTTGGTTTCTCGCAGGTTAAACAGCGCCAGCGTAAACAGCGCATCCAGCCCAACCGGATCGTACTTCAGGCCCATTTCCGTCTGCTTGCCTTCCGTCGGCTTAAAGCCGTGACCGTAAAAATCGGTCGTGCTGCTTGGCACGAACGAGGTCGAGTAGCTGACGTACGGCGCTAAACCGTTATCGAAGTGGTACAGCAGCCCGGCGCGTCCGGTGGTCGCATAGTCGTTGCTTTCGGTACGCGCGTCGGTCAGCAGGTTGGTGTTCTTGGTTTTCGCCGCGTCGTAACGCCCGGCGAGGTTCATTATCCAGTTTGCCCATTCAAGCTGATCCTGCAGGTAGAACCCGGTTTGATCGAGCGTGGAGTGGGTGCTGCTGGTGAAGGCAGGCACTTCAACCGGGGTGCTGTAATCCGGGTTGAGGTAGTTGATCGGGCTGGCATCACCGTAGCCCGCGCGGCTGCGCACCGAGCTGTGCATCCGGTCAATCCCAGCCAGCAGCGTGTGCTGTACAGGGCCGGTTTGCAGATGGAACTCCGCCTGGTTATCCACGGCGAAGTTGACCATGGTCTCCTGCAGGTTCATCGAGTAACGGTCGATCAGCGGCGCATCCGCATGGACGCCCCATGGGTAGACCATCAGGTAATCGCCGGTGCTGCTGATATAGCGCAGGTTCTGGCGGAAGGTCACCGTGTCGTTAAAGTCGTGGCGGAACTGATAGCCGATGCTGCCCTGCTTGCGCTCATAGCTGTCAAAGCCCGGCTGACCGCCGTAGAACTTGCTGGAGATCTGCCCGTTCGGGTTATAGGTCAGCGTGCCGGAGGTAGGCATCTGATTGTAGAACCCGCTGTCCGGGTCTTTACGCAGCTGCGCCAGCACCGTCAGGCTGGTGCGATCGCTCGGCTGCCAGGTGAAGGATGGCGCAATGTCATAATGCTGATAGCGAGTGTGGTCGACCTGCGTTTCGGTATCGAAGAAGGTTCCCGCCACGCGGCCAAGCAGCGTGTTGTCGTCGGTCAGCGGGCCGGTGACATCAAAGCCGGTGCCAAACAGGTTGTTGTTGCCGGTGGACATATACACTTCCCCGCCAGGCTGGGCCTGCGGGGTTTTGCTCACCATATTGACCACCCCACCCGGGTTGGCCTGGCCGTACAGCACCGACGATGGGCCTTTCACCACTTCAATGCGCGACAGCAGGAACGGGTCCCACGCCGGACGGCTCCACCAGGCTTCACGCGGCAGACGCAGGCCATCGAGATATTCGTCGGCTTCAAAACCACGCACCACGATGGTGTCAAAACGGGTATCCGGCCCGGCGTTTTCCGATGCCACGCCGGAGACATAGCGCAGCGCCTCCGGAATGGTTTTCGCCGCCTGCGCCGCGATTTGCGCTTGAGTGACCACGGCGATACTTTGCGATGTGCGGCTTATCGGCTGGCTGGATTTCGTTCCAGCAGTCGCGTTATGCGCCACCAGTGAACTCTCATCATCCTGCCCCTGCGACGGTGCCGCGGCGGTGACCACTATTGTCTGTTCTTTTGTGCTATCGTGACCGTTATCCGCAGTGAACGCTTGCCCGCTGTACCCTGCGATGATCGTACATGCCAGTACTTTCAACGGTTTATCCCTGAAAAGCTTGCCAACCTGATTCATAGCATTTCCGACTGTTATTAGAATTGGATGGAAATGATAATTATTCAAATTTAAAAGAGAAGCCCGTCCGTGGCAGAATGGCGTTACTGGCCACCAGGATGTCGCCATGCGGACAAAAGTTGTCTCTAAACGCAGCAGTAAGCATAAATGGTGAGAATCAGACAGAGGGCAGGTGAAGATGACCATTCCGAACGCGATTGAAGGGCTGCGCCAGCTCAAATACGCACCGGGCAGCGAAGAGCCGGTTCACCAGCACGAACAGGGGCAGCTGATTTATCCGCAGAGCGGCGTGGCGAAAATCGTCACTCCGCAGCATATCTGGCTGCTGTCGCCCGGCCGCGCAATCTGGCTACCCGGCGGGCTGCCGCACGGGCTCCAGGCCGTGGATCGCGTGGTGACGCAGAACCTGTACCTTAGCCCGCAGGCGTCACGCCTGTTTGGCAATCAGTGCCGCGGCCTGGCCGCCACTCCCCTACTCCACACCCTGATTGATGCCGGGCTTGAAGATGCCATTCCCCCTGAGCGGATGGCCCTGCTTCAGGCGCTACTGGCCGACGAGCTACAGCGACTCCCCGCCGCCGCGCTGTGCCACGTGACCCTCCCGAGCGACCGCCGGGTACGTCAGGTCTGCGATACGCTGTGCCGCGAGTTGGATCATACCGCGACTCTCGCCTGGTGGGGGCAAAAGGTCGGAGCCAGCGAACGCACGCTGGCGCGCCTGTTCCGCGAAGAGACGCACCTGAGTTTTTCCGAATGGCGGCAGCAGATTCGCCTGCTGGAAGCGGTGTGCAATCTGGCGCGCGGCGTGGCGGTGAATACGCTGGCGCAGGAGCTGGGCTATGCCAGCGCGAGCGCGTTTATTGCGATGTTCAGGAAGAAGTTGGGGGTGTCGCCGCAGCGGTATATTCAGGCGGCGATGGTGATGTCGTGATTTTTCGGTTATCTATTTTCATTATTAATATGGAGACTGTTTTTAATAGATAAAATTAATAATGGTTTCCGGTTTTATATTTAATAGCGTTTATTACGTTTTATTTTCGGCTGGCTTTTATTTCCTGCACTGGGTATATTTACAGGTGTTATTTTACGCGATGCGGGTGTGCGCCAACACGCCCGCATCGCTAATCACAATTACTATTTAAAAGGAATAGTAACCATGACTGACGTCGATTGTATTGTAGATTCGTTTGAACCAGAAGTAGTGGATGGAAATAAGCGGAATTTAACCGTGAGTTATGCGAGCCGCGCGCCAGATTATCATCGCGTTCCGGCGGTGATGATGAAGGGGCAATGGCTGGAAGCAGCAGGGTTTGCCACCGGCACGAAGGTTGAAGTGCGGGTGATGAAGGGATGCATGGTGCTGACGGCGGTGGAAGCAGAGGCTGACGAGGTGCTGGAGACAGCGCGGGTGGTGGGGAAGTTGCCGGTGAGGAAGCGGAGGCAGGTTAGGGAGTTTATTGGGGTGATTGCGGGGAAAGGGAGTCGGGGGTGAAGGGGGGAGATTAGGCGCTGAGAGGCGCCTTTTTGTTGGCTGCTTATTTAGGGAAAGCCGTATTTATGGTTGTTTGGCACTGAGATATTTACCACTTACTTCCAGTACGACGAGGCCGAGAAAAGACAGTGATGGCGCGGTTTTCAGCGGGCTGGCTTCCATTAAATCTTCCAGTAAGGCACAGGCAATCGTGCGGCCTTTATCCTCGCCATGCTGGCGCAGGTAAAAACCCTCCAGTTCGGCGGCAATGGCACCCTCCAGCGCATCGAGAGTGAGGTGTGGGTATGAAACTGTATAAAAGCCCTGCCCAGAGAACGTTGCGGGCTAAAGAACTGGCGCAGAAGAAACAGCCGCAGGGGGTGAAGCCATGATGCGCTGTCCGTACTGCAAACAGGCCGCCCATGTTCGCACCAGTCGTTACCTGTCGGATAACGTCAAACAGAGCTATCTCCAGTGTGTGAATGTCTTCTGCTCCGCAACCTTTCGCACCATCGAATCTATCGACGAGGTGATACGGCCACCGGCGGAGGAAAAGCCAGAACCGGCGCAGACAGCGCCAGTGACCCCGCCCCGAATTCTGGATTGCGCTCGCTCATCGCTGCGCCACTGATTCAGGAGAAAAGAAAATGATACGAGCACCACTGGAGCAGGCCTTTGAAACCTGTCAGAAGAATAAATCGGACT
>NZ_CABTJS010000119.1:0-5051 GCF_902485085.1 uncultured Kluyvera sp. | reverse complement strand
TGTTAAAGAGCAGTGCAACACGGCTTTCGCTCACTGTTGCGAGGTGGCGTATATTACGCTTTCCTCTTTCAGAGTCAAGCGTTTAATTTCGCTTTTCTCTGTTGAGATTCTCAGGAGAATCTCGCTGACCCGGCGGCTTGCTTGCCGTTGTTCCGTCTCAGTGGGGCCGCATTATAGGGAGTTTCTTCAGGCTGACAAGAGGAAAAATGCATTTTTCTTTCAACCGCTCACCTTTTCGCCTTTTCGTCGTTTATTTCTGCTTTTTGATAGCCGCAGGCAGGTCTGCAAGGCTATTAATCACCCAATCTGCGGCTTTTTCCGCTTCCTCGGTGACGGGTTTGCCCGTACGCACCAGCACTTTAGTCCCCACGTTCGCCGCAGCAGCTGCCTGCATGTCTTCTACTTTGTCACCCACCATATAAGAAGAAGCCATATCAATGTGCAGAAACTCCTGCGCGGATTTGAACATTCCCGGGTGCGGTTTACGGCAATCACATACCTGACGATACTCTTCTATCGTTCCCTGCGGATGATGTGGGCAATAATAGATACCGTCCAGGTCAACGCCACGGTCAGCCAGAGACCAGTCCATCCATTCCGTCAGCGTTTCAAACTGCGCCTCGGTGAACTTCCCGCGAGCAATACCTGACTGGTTAGTCACCAGCACCAGCGCATAGCCCATCTCTTTTAATTCGCGCATAGCGTCGATGACGCCATCAATAAACTCAAACTCATCGATTTCATGTACGTAGCCATGATCGACATTAATCGTGCCGTCACGATCGAGAAAAATTGCGGGTACAGACTTTGCCACCGTGTTGCTCCTGATTAAGGCTTGTGCCTTTAGTATCGCATGTTTCGACAGGCAAGAAAGCGCCGATCGCATAAATCAGATTGATTTAGCCGTCTAGATGCCTTAACATCCGTTTTGTTGACGGTCATCGCCCGTCTCTGGCAGAAGAAAATGCCACGGATAACTCCTAACCGATAATAAATAATCTAATGATTAAACTTTCGAATATCACCAAGGTGTTCCAGCAGGGCCACCGCACAATTCAGGCGCTGAACAACGTTAGCCTGCACGTGCCTGCGGGACAAATTTATGGCGTCATTGGCGCATCCGGTGCAGGTAAAAGTACGCTGATTCGCTGCGTCAACCTGCTTGAACGCCCGACAGAAGGCAGCGTTCAGGTTGGCGGTCAGGAACTTACCGCACTGCCCGAATCGGCGCTGACTAAAGCGCGTCGCCAGATTGGCATGATCTTCCAGCACTTTAACCTGCTCTCTTCACGCACGGTGTTTGGCAACGTTGCGCTGCCGCTGGAACTCGATAATACGCCTAAAGAAGAAGTGAAGCGTCGCGTCACTGAACTGCTGGACCTCGTGGGTCTGGGCGACAAGCATGATAGCTACCCGGCAAACCTGTCCGGTGGGCAAAAACAGCGTGTGGCCATTGCCCGTGCGCTGGCCAGCAACCCGAAGGTTCTGTTGTGTGATGAAGCCACCAGCGCGCTGGATCCGGCAACCACTCGCTCTATTCTCGAACTGCTGAAAGACATTAACCGTCGCCTGGGTCTGACGATTCTGCTCATCACCCATGAGATGGACGTGGTGAAGCGTATCTGTGACTGTGTTGCGGTTATCAGCAACGGCGAGCTAATCGAGCAGGATACGGTAAGTGAAGTCTTCTCTCATCCGAAGACGCCGCTGGCACAGCAGTTTATTCAGTCCACGCTGCATCTGGATATTCCAGAAGATTACCAGGCACGTCTTAAAGAAGCACAGACTGCCGATAGCGTACCGATGCTGCGCATGGAGTTTACCGGCCATTCAGTCGACGCTCCTCTGCTGTCAGAAACCGCACGTCGCTTTAACGTGAACAACAACATTATTAGCGCGCAGATGGATTACGCGGGCGGCGTGAAGTTCGGCATTATGCTGACCGAAATGCACGGCACCCCTGAAGATACGCAAGCAGCCATCGCCTGGCTGCAGCAACACCATGTAAAAGTAGAGGTACTGGGTTATGTCTGAAGCCATGATGTGGTTACTGGCGCGCGGCGTCTGGGAAACGCTGGCAATGACATTCGTGTCGGGCTTTTTCGGCTTCGTGATTGGTCTGCCGGTCGGCGTGCTTTTATATACCACGCGTCCGGGGCAAATCATTGAGAACGGCAAGCTCTACCGTGTGCTTTCTGCGCTGGTGAATATCTTCCGTTCCATCCCGTTCATTATCCTGCTGGTATGGATGATTCCATTTACCCGCATTATTGTCGGTACCTCTATCGGCCTGCAGGCGGCAATAGTTCCGCTGACAGTCGGTGCTGCACCGTTTATTGCCCGTATGGTGGAAAACGCCCTGCTGGAAATCCCGACCGGGTTGATTGAAGCTTCCCGCGCAATGGGTGCCACACCGATGCAGATCGTACGTAAAGTCCTGCTGCCGGAAGCGCTGCCGGGTCTGGTCAATGCGGCAACCATCACCCTGATTACGCTGGTTGGCTACTCCGCAATGGGCGGTGCCGTCGGCGCTGGCGGTCTGGGGCAGATTGGCTATCAGTATGGCTACATTGGATATAATGCGGTCGTGATGAATACAGTACTGGTATTGCTTGTCGTTCTGGTTTATTTAATTCAAGTATCTGGCGACCGTATCGTTCGGGCAGTCACTCATAAATAGCGTTACACACAACACAACTCAAAAGTTTAAGGATAATAAGCATGGCGTTCAATTTTAAAACCTTTGCGGCAGTTGGGGCCCTGATTGGTTCTCTGGCTCTTGTTGGTTGCGGCCAGGACGAGAAAGATCCAAACCACATTAAAGTCGGCGTGATTGTCGGTGCAGAACAGCAGGTTGCTGAAGTTGCACAGAAAGTCGCCAAAGAAAAATATGGCCTGGACGTTGAGCTGGTTACCTTCAACGATTACGTTCTGCCGAACGAAGCGCTGAGCAAAGGCGACATCGACGCGAACGCCTTCCAGCACAAACCATACCTGGATCAGCAGATCAAAGACCGCGGCTACAAGCTGGTTTCCGTGGGTAACACCTTCGTTTACCCAATCGCAGGCTACTCCAAGAAAATCAAATCTCTGGACGAACTGCAGCCGGGCTCCCAGATTGCGGTACCAAACGACCCGACTAACCTCGGTCGTTCCCTGCTGCTGCTGCAGCAAGTTGGCCTGATCAAACTGAAAGATGGCGTAGGTCTGCTGCCAACCGCGCTGGATATCACTGAAAACCCGAAAAACCTGAAGATTGTTGAGCTGGAAGCACCACAGCTGCCACGTTCCCTGGACGACGCGCAGATTGCTCTGGCCGTTATCAACACCACTTACGCCAGCCAGATCAACCTGACTCCGGCAAAAGACGGTATCTTCGTTGAAGGTAAAGACTCTCCGTACGTGAACCTGATCGTAACCCGCGAAGATAACAAAGACGCTGAAAACGTGAAGAAATTCGTTCAGGCTTACCAGTCTGATGAAGTGTACGAAGCAGCAAACAAAATCTTTAACGGCGGCGCTGTTAAAGGCTGGTAATCGCATTACCGCTAAGCAGTATCTTTCAAGACGGGCGCATGCCCGTCTTGTCATTTATGCAAGCACCTGATTCAATAGCTCCCTGGTCTACCCTTTATGATAGAGGAATTACTATGCGTGCTTTACCGGTCTGTTTATTAGCGCTCCTGTTAGGTGGCTGTTCCATGCTAAACAGATCTCCTGTTGAACCTATTCAAAGCACTGCGACCCCCGCGAAAACGGAGACCGCGAAACCTAAAGCGCCACGCGCTACGCCGGTGAGAATTATCACCAACGCTGAAGATCTGGTCGGTAAGCCGTTCCGCGATCTGGGCGAAGTCTCCGGTGACTCATGCCAGGCCACTAATCAGGATTCTCCACCGAACATCCCAACGGCACGCAAGCGCATGCAGATCAACGCCTCTAAAATGAAGGCCAATGCGGTACTGCTGCACAGCTGTGAAGTCACCAGCGGCACGCCGGGTTGCTACCGTCAGGCGGTCTGCGTAGGTTCAGCCCTTAACGTTAGCGCGCAATGAGCCCATTCGTATTTGAACAAATAGGCGTTATCCGTTCTCCTTATAAAGAGAAGTTTGCCGTACCTCGCCAGCCAGGGCTGGTCAAAAGCTGCAGCGGTGAGCTGCATCTGTTGCCGCCCTACAACCAGGCCGACGCCGTGCGCGGCCTGGAAGCGTTCAGCCATTTGTGGGTACTGTTCGTCTTCCATCAGACGATGGAAGGCGGATGGCGTCCTACGGTACGGCCTCCTCGCCTCGGCGGAAACGCCCGTATGGGCGTGTTTGCCACGCGCTCAACCTTCCGCCCGAACCCCATCGGAATGTCGCTGGTTGAACTCCGGGGCGTTCGCTGCCACAAAGAACACGTCATCCTTGAACTAGGCGGGTTAGATTTAGTCGACGGCACGCCTGTTGTCGATGTAAAACCGTACCTACCGTTCGCCGAGTCGCTGCCAGACGCTCGAGCCAGCTACGCTCAGGATGCACCGCAAGCCAACGTTGACGTCACCTTCAGCGATGAGATTGCCCAGCAGCTTATCGGCCTGGAAAAGCGCTACCCGCATTTACGTCGGTTTATTGCCGAAGTACTGGCCCAGGACCCGCGTCCGGCCTATCGTAAGAACGAGGAAGAAGGAAAGACCTACGCCGTCTGGCTGCTCGATTTTAACGTCCGCTGGCGCGTAACGCCGTCAGGATTTGAGGTCTTTGCGCTGGAAGCCCGGTAATTTCATCGCGCTCTCTTTTGACATCCCTTTCTCGCTGGTAAACTAAATCACTTTTGTTTTTGTGCCAGGCTCGACTTGAGCCTGTTCGATCGTTCAACTGGAACCGTAACAACATGCGTACTAGCCAATACCTGCTCTCCACTCTGAAGGAGACACCTGCCGACGCCGAGGTTATCAGCCACCAGCTGATGCTGCGCGCCGGGATGATCCGCAAGCTGGCCTCCGGGTTATACACCTGGCTGCCGACCGGCGTGCGCGTCCTGAAAAAAGTCGAAAACATCGTGCGTGAAGA
>NZ_CABTJS010000118.1:0-1099 GCF_902485085.1 uncultured Kluyvera sp. | reverse complement strand
CGTTACGGTCGTCACGAACGTAGGTCCATAACCGCCCGGTCTTCGTTTTCTTATTGCCTGGCAACAGCACCGGGACAGGCGTGTCATCAGCATGGAGCTTACCGTCAGTCAGCACATAGTCCTGAAGCGCTTCTTCCAGCGGTGACAGTAGCCGGCAGCATGCATCCACCCAGCCCGACAGCAGTGAACGACTCAGCTCCACGCCCTGGCGGCCGTATATTTCAGACTGGCGGTACAGCGGGGTGTGCTCTGCATACTTTGAGATCAGCACGCGGGCCAGCAGCCCCGGTCCTGCGATACCCCGCTCGATGGGCCGTGAAGGCGCGGGGGCCTGCACGATGGCATCGCACTGAGTACAGGCATGCTTTTCACGTACAGTCCGGATAACCCGGAAGGCGTTGCGCATCAGCTCCAGCTGTTCGGCGGCATCCTCACCCAGATAGCTCAGCGAGCCTCCACATTCCGGGCAGCATGACGCTGCCGGCAGTAGTCGTTTTTCATCGCGGGGGAGTGATTCGGGGAACGGTTTGCGGGTGCGGGTTTGACGCAGCGGGCGCTGCACGGCCGGGTCGTCAACCCGACCGGTAAGGGTATCACTTTCTTTCTGAAGTGCCTTCAGGTCAGCTTCCATCTGTGCGATACGACGGGAGACTTTTTCGGAGCGGCTGCCGAAGTTCATCCGGCGCAGCTTATCCAGCTGTGCCTGCAGATGGTCTATTTCGCGTTCACGCTCGTTCAGCTTTTCCAGCAGGGCACGGTTCAGCGCCTCCTGTTCGGCAAGGAGACGTTTCAGTGCATTGATATCGTCAGGAAGTGAGCTGCTCATACCGGGTATATTACCAGGCTCATTCAGCGTCGACCAGGATAAAGAGGCTTACAACATAGTCAGGGACGTAAGCAGTCTTTTAGGCTGCCGCCAGTCGATACCTTCAAGGAGCATCGCCAGCTGTGCCGGTGTGAGGAACACTTTGCCATCCCGGGCTGACGGCCAGGCGAAGCGGCCGCGCTCCAGCCGTTTGGTCAGCAGACACAGTCCATCGCCGGTAGACCAGAGGAGCTTTACCTGACTGCCATTACGCCCACGGAAGATAAAAACGTG
>NZ_CABTJS010000117.1:0-5666 GCF_902485085.1 uncultured Kluyvera sp. | reverse complement strand
GACGGTGCAGAAGCGAAAATTGCAGCTCAGGCTGAACAGGCTGGTGCAAGCTCCTACAAAATTACCCAGGCTTATTCCGGTAACCGCGTGCACATGACCGCTGAACTGAACAAATAAGCGATAAGCACCTGTCGAAAGAGCGCCCTTGAGGCGCTTTTTTTGTTTCTGCCATAGATCCCCACGCATCGCTCCCTTCTTAAGATAAAAATATGTGTCGATGTTCACATTTTTGCGCTCTCATAAAAGCGCCATCAACTCTAAAAACCATTTTTTTATTTATGGGTATTAATCCATAAAATAACTTCCTGATAATTAAAGTTTTTAACTAATAAATGTCGCTTTGATCTCATTTTAAAAATGAGATTTAAATCACAAAAAACACCGGTTTTTATTATGTGTCAATATTAGGTCTGGCTTTAATTATCGCAATTATGTGATCTTCGTTGCAAATAGAGGTCTTGAAGTCAGGGAAAAATGCTTTCACGGAAACAGGTGAGGGCAGAAGATGAAAATCGGTATTGTCATTAGCGGCGGAGATGTCTCCGGAATAAATAATTTTATTTTCCAGGTCGCGAGACTCGCCTGTGCACAGATCACACTATTTAACGGCGGCATACCGGGTTTATTAGATAAAGATCACCGAGAGGTCTCATGGTCAGATTTAGTAGATTTTTCCATTTCCTCTATTCCTATTATTACATCCGGACGTACGGCACGAAATTTACAGAGAAGTGAGTACGAAACCATCGCGAGAAAAATAAAGTCGCTACGTATTGATGTGCTGATTATGGCTGGAGGTGATGGTAGCCTGCAATTCCTGAATACGCTCAGCGAATTTGATATTAACTGCTTTGGCGTGGGTATGACGATCGACAATGATGTTTATGGCAGCGACTACACAATTGGTTTTTCTACCGCCTGTGAGCAAATTATCAAAGAAGTATCGCGCCTAAGAAATACCGGTAGGGCACTTCCTGGTCGTGTTTTTATGGCAGAGATTCTGGGGGGATATTGCGGTGAGCTAACGCTGCAATCGGCGATAAAATCAAACGCCGATATAGCGCTGATCCCAGAAGCGCAGATCCCTCTGGACGCTCTTGCTAAGCGCGTTAAGCAAAAACTGGCTAGCCAAAATAGTGTCGTCATTCTGTGTTCGGAAGGTTACACACGAGAGTACTCTCCAGGCTTTCAGGGCGCAATAGATACCATGATAAAACAACTTGAACCGCGTATTGGCGTCCGTATTCGTAAAACTATTATTGGGTACGGTTTACGCAGTGGCGACCCAACATGTGAGGAAATTTATCAGGGTACAATTATGGCGAATGAAGTGGTTCGCTGTATTCAATCTGGTATGAAAAATAAAGCTGTTATTATTAATTCAAGCAATAAACCTATTCCGATTGATTTAGTCAGTATGAAAAAACGTCTGGTTGATACCGACGGACATTATTATAAATTTGCCAAACAACTCAATATAATTTGAGGAGACCCTACATGCTGAAAATTCTCTGCGTATGTGGCTGCGGCCTCGGCTCAAGCTTTGCTATTGAAATGACCGCCAAGGCCGTTTTAAAGAAGCTGGAAATTCCGGCACATATTGAACACACCACGGTTTCTGAGGCCGGGGCATTTAAATCTGACATGATTCTGACGCAAAAAACCTTTGCCGATATTCTGACAGCCGATGCCAGCGAAGAAGAGATAAAACGCGTGGTGATATTAAATAAACTGACGGACAAAGATGAGATCGAACAAAAGATTGTCGCGTTTTTAAATGAACGTAATTTACAGGTAGCCGACTATGAATAGCGTCGTTGAGTTTATCGTCAAAGATTTGCTCGGGCAGGCTTCAATACTCATTGCCTTTATTGCGATGCTGGGGCTTATCCTACAGAAAAAATCACCGGGCAAGACGGCTGAGGGCACGTTTAAAACCCTGCTCGGTTTTTTAATCATGATGGCGGGTATCAACATCATTGTGGCTACGCTGACGTTTCTGAATGACATCTTCACTCAGGGCTTTGGTATGAAGGGCTACATTACCGATGTCGCGGCGATTGCCGGTTTGGCCAACCGTGAGTTGGGATCTGAAGTGGCGCTGACCCTGCTGGTGATTTTTGCCGTCAACATCATCATCGCTCGTCTGACGCCGCTGAAATATATCTTCCTGACCGGCCAGGCGCTGCTGTGGATGGCGACTATTGGCGCAGTTATCGGCTATAAAGCCGGGCTGACGGGGCTGCCGCTGATTTTAACCGGTGGGATCTTCGGTGGCGTAATGGCGGTACTGATGCCCGCGCTGGCACAACCGGTGGTTCGGCGTATCACCGGCTCGGATGATGTCGCGTTGGGGCACTTCTGCACCATTGGTTACCTGGTGCAGGCGGCGGTCGCAAAAGTGGTCGGCAAAGGCTCTCGCTCTACGGAAGATCTTGAATTACCGGATAACTTCAAGTTTCTGCAGGACACCTATCTCGCCATGGCGGTGGTGATGGTACCGATGTACCTCATCCCGGCATTGGCGGCAGGCCCGGCGTATATCGGCCAGTTTTCTAACGGGATTAACTACCTGATGTACGCCTTTATGCAGTCCATTCAATTTGTGGCTGGGGTCTTTGTTCTCTATAGCGGCGTGCGCCTGCTGCTCAATGAACTGGTGCCAGCGTTTCGCGGTATTGCGATGCGCATCGTCCCCGACGCCAAGCCGGCGCTGGATTGCCCGGTGCTGTTCCCTTATGCGCCTAACGCAGTGATTGTCGGCTTCCTGGCGACCACTGTCGGTTCGATCATCGGCATGCTGGTCTTCCCGATGTTCGGTCTGGCGATGATTCTGCCCGGCCTGCTCACTAACTTTTTTGCGGGCGGCACGGCGGGCGTATTCGGCAATGCGCTGGGAGGTCGTCGCGGGGCGATGATCGGCGGAGTGGTGCACGGACTGTTTATCACCTTCCTGCCCGCCATCCTGGTGCCGATGCTTGAAAGTTACGGCTTTACCGGCGTGACGTTCAGCGATTCGGATGTGATTAGTTCAGGGCTGGTATTAGGACATGCCTTCCAGAATAACTGGTTATTTGTCGCGTTGTTTATTGTCTTTGTCGCCGCACTGGCATGGTTTGTAAACGGTAAATCAGCTAAGCCGAAAGGGGAAAACATTCATGAGTCTGTATAACTTCAACGATATTCTTAAAATTGCCCAGCAGAGAAATTTTAAAGCTATCGGATCGTTTAATTTGCACTGTATTGAAATGCTGCCCGCTTTTTTCAAAGCCGCACAACAGAGTAATAGCCCGCTAATGATCCAAATCTCCACTGGAACGGCGGAATATCTAGGTTATCGTTTATTAGTCGATGCGGTTAGCTCGCTGGCAGAAAGTGAAAATGTGCCAACCTGCCTGCATCTGGATCACTGCTCAGACATCAGCGCTATTGAAACGGCAATGAACGCCGGGTTCTCGTCGGTTATGTATGACGGTTCCCATCTCAACCTGGAGGATAATATCGGTAACACGCGCATAGTGGTTGAAATGGCGCGCCCACGCAATATTACCGTGGAAGGTGAACTGGGTGCCATTGGTGGTTCCGAAGACGGCAAAGCCGTTGCGGTAGAGGATATCTGTTTCACCACGGTAGAGGATGCCAAACGCTTCGTCGATGAAACTCGGGTCGATATGCTGGCGGTTTCCGTCGGGACGGTGCATGGGCTGTATACTGGCAAGGCGAAAATACAGCACCAGCGGCTTAAGGAGATTAGCGCGGCTACCGGCGTACCTTTGGTGTTGCATGGTGGCACTGGCGTGAGTGACGAGGATATGCGCCTGGCGGTGACTGAGGGAATTAACAAAGTCAACGTCGGCACAGAAATGAATGTGCAGTGGGTTGATCAATGCAAAACCGCCTTTGAAAAAGGCAAAGTAAATGACAGCGTGCGGAAGTTTTTAATTCCAGCAAATAATGCTGTCACTCATGTATTAATGGAAAAGATCGCTTTATTTAAATAAACGTCTCTTTATTACTCGATATTTCGTTACCCTGTTGTTCATCAGGGAGGGGATTCGCTATGTTTGAATCATTGAAAACGTTGTGGAAAAAACAAAATACTTCATCGGAAGATTATGATGAGCAGTCGCTTCTGCTGTCGGCTGAAATATCCCGATTAGAAGATGAATTACAGGGTAACCCGAGTGATGGTGAAATACAGAAAGCATTAATGTTGATTTATAACCGAGCGTTGTCGGTATACGCCAAAAGTAAGACGCACCGACAGGAAATTGACGCACTGTTTATTCGTATCGATGAATTACGCAACATTATTCGCCGTAATATTTAGGGAGTGGGTATGACGATAAAAGAGCTACTCATCGAAGCCGATGCGATTCAGGTTGGTGTCACTGAGTCAGACTGGCAGAAGGTGATCCAACTGGCGGCCACGCCGCTGATTGAAAACGGCTATATCTCGGCTAATTACGGCCAGGCCGTTATTGAGAACACCCTGAACCACGGCGCGTATTACGTGTTTGACGAAGGGGTTGCCATTCCACATGCGCGCCCTGAGTGCGGCGTGAAGCGGAACTGTTTTAGCCTGGTACTGTTAGAAAAACCGATCCGGTTTGCCGAAAGTGAAGCCGCTGATATTGTCATTATGTTCGGCGCGCAGGACAGTAATGCGCATATTGAAGAGGGGATCCGCGCCATTATCTCGCTGCTTGATAACGATGAGCGCATGGCCAAACTGCGTGCGGCGAACTCGAAAGAGGAGGTCGTGGCGCTGCTATGAAAAGAGATCTTACGGCAAACTGTAAAACTGTCATTCTGGTGAACGGCATACCCGCCTCTGGCAAGAGCACCATTGCCCGGCAGCTTTCTCAGACTTTTGGCCTGCCGCTGCTGACAATCGACGGAATCAAAGAGCCCTTTATGGCGCGCTTTACCGATATTGACCGCCCCTTCAACCGCCAGCTCGGCTGCGCTGCCTACGAGGCTATCTGGTCGATTGTGGGACAGTCTCCGGCGGGCTGTGTCTGGGTAATTGATGCCTGGTTTGGTTTCCAGCCTAAAGAGATGCTGCAGCGATTAGCCCAGGACGCCGGGGTTGGGCGGGTTATCGAAGTCTGGAACCAGATCCCTCCTGAGGTCGCGGTAGCACGCTACGCGCAGCGGTTAGCGCAGCGCTTGCCGGGTCATCCAGGAGAAGAGTATCTACCTGAACTGGCGCTGCTGGCCGAGCGAGCCGAGCCCATGCGTCTGGGGGCCGTGTACTGTGTCGATCAACAGGTGCAGCCCGATATTGGAGAGGTCTGCGACTGGATTGATGCACAGGTGCGATAGCACCGTAATATTAATCAATTTATTTGAAGGATGACAACAAATCCTTCCGCTTTTAGTTGAACGATGTGAGGACTATTATTTATCACATCAAGGCAACACGCCTTACACAAACAATCAACTTAAAGGGTTTATATCATGAAAAGCATCAAAACTTTTGTCGCAGTTATCGCTCTTGCCGCTTCTTTCGGTACTTTCGCAGCTCAGACCGTGACCGCAACCGCCTCTACCATTGACGGTGCAGAAGCGAAAATTGCAGCTCAGGCTGAACAGGCTGGTGCAAGCTCCTACAAAATTACCCAGGCTTATTCCGGTAACCGCGTGCACATGACCGCTGAACT
>NZ_CABTJS010000116.1:0-3465 GCF_902485085.1 uncultured Kluyvera sp. | reverse complement strand
CGTTCGGGATGTTTATAGTGCGCCTCATTGGAAGCGTGGCCGAGCGGTTGAAGGCACCGGTCTTGAAAACCGGCGACCCGAAAGGGTTCTAGAGTTCGAATCTCTACGCTTCCGCCAAATTAGAAAAGGGCTTGTCGAAAGACAAGCCCTTTTTGCTTTGGGTCTTCTAGTCAGGCGGTGCTTTATCACCAGGCGTTTCCCACTTCACCTCATCGGCATTCCCCACAAAGTCCTAACTTATCCTTAACTAAAATTTATTAGCTGTATTTGAGGCCACCGCAGGTTCACATCTTGTGAAACTATAAAATTGTTCAAAAATGTCGATTTTTCCCTACCAAAAATAAGCGTTTAGCCTTTTAGCAAATTAAAAATGTGATAAGAATAATCTGGTTTTTTTTAATGTAAAACTAACGATCTATATGGGATGTGTTGTCGATGGAAAATAAATATAAAATGACCTTGCTGGCCTTTGTTGGCCTTGCACTGAGTGCATGTTCAAGTACCCAACCGCCGAAGACAAAGATTGTCGATACCAGAGTTGTTAAACTCAGCAATGGTTCCAAAATTGAAGTCCTGACGCAAAATGCAATCAATGGCGATATCATCGAAGACACGAATAACTCGCTTAATCTGGTCGCTAAATCTGATAATGCAAAGGTTGTCGCGTTGAAAACGCTGCAGTTTGCTGCGGCATTGTTGGGTGGCGGGACTTCGCAGGTAGATACGTTTAGTAAAGACCAGCTAAAGGGAACCTATGTTGGCAGCGTTCATAACAGAACGATGGAGTACGTTAACCCAGAGCTTGATGAGCTTCTGGCTAGCGCTGATATCCCCTCTAATGTAAATAAAGAAATTATTATCCAGCCGTATAAATATAAGCTCTTGTACGAAGGCTTAGATACCAGTGATTATACTTTCTTCTATTCAACGACAATAAAGAGCGGTGATTATTATCACACCTGCTCGAGTAGCGATCTGCTCTCAGCGGAGCGCACAAGGCCCATTAGCGACTGGGAAAAAAATAATTATGAGTTAACGCAAACTGTCGCTAAGAAAATTATCGCAGATTGTTTCCAGAAAATTAACTCACCGGCAGAAAAAACGAAGCTAATTGCGGCACTTAGTTCGACCAGTACGGCAAAGAGCATGTAGGCTAACGTGCCTGGGGAAGGGACTCCCCATGATATTTAATGCTCGGTTTCTTGCTAGCCCTTAGCTCCCCGAATAAATGCCTTTACCGCTGCACTCGGCTCCTGCCCACGAGAAATCAGCATCAAATTGGCGCTCAGTTCAATATCATCGAGAGGGCGATAGGTCAGGCCTGGAATGTGTACCTGCTCTAATGGGGCAGGAATCAACGCCACACCCAGCCCGGCAGCGGCAATGGCGAGCACGCTTAGCGTGCTGCTGGAGCGCTGCGCGATATTCAGTCGGTCACCCATCCTTTCTTTCAGTAATAAAAAAAGCCGTTCATGAATATCGTGCGCCTCATAAAGAATGAGCGCTTCCCCGGCAAGCTGCTCGGGGGAAATACGCGTATGCGAGGCCAGTGGGTGATCGTCGACGAAGGCCACCAGAAACGCCCAGCGCCCGATAGGGTGCGCGATAATACCCGGCGTGGCGGTTTTGCTGTTATCGGGCGTGTAACCGATGTCAAGCTGGCCGGCCAGAATCGCATCTACCTGTGATTGAGGGGCCATCTCTTCAATCACCAGTTCAACATCCGGATAGGCATGGTGAAATTCGCGTAGGTCAGCCGTCATCTTGCCGCTAAAGATTGCGTTCCCGGCAAAGCCAACCCGCACTCGTCCTGTCTCACCGCGCAGCGATCGCGCTACGGTCTGGCGAGCATACTCCGCCTGCATTAATGTTCGTTTGGCCTCCGTTAACATTAACTGTCCGGCCTCGGTAAGTTCGACGCGTCGGCTGGTACGGATAAACAACGCGCCACCCAGTTCTGATTCCAGTGCTTTAATTTGCATACTGAGCGCCGGTTGCACGATGTTGAGCCGCTCGGCGGCACGGCCAAAATGACCTTCTTCGGCAACGGCCAGAAAATAGCGGAGATGACGGAGTTCCATAGTGATTGCTATTAATCATTAAAAATGATGAATCGGTAATATCAATATATTTGAATTGCATTGCTCCCGCCAGCACACTCATTCCACTACCTTACTGGAGATACCTTCATGCAGATTCAACATAACGATCGTCAACAGCTTAATGACCTGGTCAACGGATGGATTCATCGCGATCTTGGCGAATGGGCGCAGCTACGGGATCTCTTTCATCCGGACGGCACCATTGAGATCACCTGGTTTGAAGGGCTGGCGAGCGATTTTGTCGACGGCTCGATGCGTATGGGAGCGTCAGACCTGCGCACCAAGCATCTCATTACCTTACCCCGCATTACCTTCAATGCCGAAGGAACCAAAGCCACGCTGGAAACTAACGCGGTGATTATTGCCGAGAACGTTAAACTGAATATCGGTTGCGAATGCCATAACCGCTTTTTCGATCTGGCGGAAAAACGTGATGGCGTGTGGAAGCTGTTTCATCGCCAGAGCGTTTACGACATGGGCACATTCACCTTCCCACAGGGCTGGGTAGAGATAGACCCTGGCGTGGTTGCCCGTTATCCTCGCGAATATGCGCCGCTGGCCTATTTGCTGGAAAAGAGCGGGTTCCCTCTGGGTCGCGTTTTTGCTACCCGCGGCAGCGAGCTGGAAACCAGAATGAAGGCGGAAGGGCTGCGCTGGCTTGCGGCCTGATGCACGGGCATTCATGCGCGGCTATCGCCGATGCGAGCCGCGCTGAATGTTTGAAAAATATTCCCTGACAATGAGGGATTTATACCGAACTTAATATATTCCTCAGTAGATTCTCATACTAAAATATATCTCCTGTGTCATGGCGGCATTAATTATTGCTCTTGAATAACGCAATAATTGTTAAATTTGGAGGCCGTTGTGACACATAAGGGTAAGTTTTGTTGTGGTCTGTAATATAAACTACTGGTTTATTAAAAGACCGTGACTATTATGATTTTAGTTAATTTGTTTTTGCGCTGCTTGTTTTTATCGCTGGCGACCAGTGTTGCTATTCTATGCCTACATATCGATGTCAATATTCTCAAAAATAGCCTGTCTGAAATCTCGCTCACTGAGATTGTTCAGGAGTCAATCCTCTTCCTTATCGTCCTGATTCACCTCGTCGCTGCACGTAAGCAACCCGACATGCGCCAATGCAATGTCTTGATTGCTGGCTTCTTTATGGCCATGCTGATCCGAGAACTCGACGGCATCTTCGACCTTATCCACCATGGCAGTTGGGTATGGTTTGCGCTGATGACCTGCTCCCCGTTGATTAGTACACCCCGATGTTAGTAATGTCTTCATAAGCCACATGAGGACATCCCCATGAAGAAGCGTTTTTCCGACGAACAGATCATCAGTATTCTCCGCG
>NZ_CABTJS010000115.1:0-52886 GCF_902485085.1 uncultured Kluyvera sp. | reverse complement strand
TCGCGGAGAATACTGATGATCTGTTCGTCGGAAAAACGCTTCTTCATGGGGATGTCCTCATGTGGCTTATGAAGACATTACTAACATCGGGGTGTACTAATCAACGGGGAGCAGGTCATAGGACCTATGAAGATATTGCCGAGCTATTTGGACTTATATTAACTCCTCCACAAAATGAGCCAGTAACTTACTCACATTTTTTACATTATTTTTCAGATAACTTAGGTGAATCATACTCCACTAACTTTTCTGATGAGGAAAGGACTGGTTTTTTATTGGATGCCTACCCGGGTGATTTCTATAAAAATTATATTGTTGATACTCTGAAATATTTCGATGAGAAGGTTTTTACTCGTTCTGCTTTTATTCTGGAATGTTACCTAGAGCATTTTTTAGAAGATGGACATGCAAAACCAACCAAGATTCATAGAGTGATATATGAATACTTTAAACTTCAAGTCGCTCAACGTTATAGGATCAACTTGAATTATTCTGAATATCGTGATATTCCCGAGGCGATCATGCTTCCAATCTCGAAGCATGATGCTTACGCTACTATTTTAAAGCATGAAAGATATGCTAATAGACTTATGACTGATACGGTTATAGATGCCGTTAAAAAGTATCTGTCGATTGTTGAAGATCTTGACTTAATGAAGGTCTTAAAAGATATTGAAAGAGTGGATAGAAAAGAAATTCCGAGATTTCCAATTCCTTACCCTCTAATTATCGATATGGTGAAAAAACCTGAGTCAGTAAATGTTGATTATCTTAAGGCTTTAAGGGTGTTAGAGATGGATGCAACCCTTTAATTAAGTAGGATATTCAGACTAAGAGGCCAAATAATATGGCCTCTTAGTCTATGTCCATCAAATCAGCATTCCCATAATATCAGGAATAAATTCTCGGTCATCGTCCTCGCAGGAGATAGAGCGTAAGGCGCTGAGGTGAGGGGTACCCCCCGCACTAATCCCCCAGCGGCTGCCGGTCAGCCCCGCCCCGATGGCTATCCAGCGCCAGCTTAATTCGCCGCAGACGGTTTTTCGTCTCCGCCTTATTCACCACCGCCAATTCCGTCGCCAGCACGTCAACCATCGCCAGCATCGCGTAGCGCGAGGTGCTGGGCTTAAAGATATAGTCATTTTCCCGCACGATCAGCGGCAGTACCAAATCGGCGTTCTCGGCAAGCGGCGTTGCCTCTGGGGTAATGGCAATCACCTTTGCGCCGTACTGACGCGCAATCGCCGCGCTTTCCACCACTTCCTGCGTATAGCCGCCAAGCGATAGCGCCAGCACCACATCGTTTGGCGACACCGCTGAGCACATCATTCTCACCAGCAGCCCGTCGCTCTGGCTCACCACTGGCAGACCAAGGCGGAACAGGCGGAACTGTATCTCCTGGGCGCAGATAGTGGAACCGCCGCCCATGCCGATGGCGAGGATCTGCCGCGCGCTGCTGAGCCACTCGACGGCGCGGTTGAGCGAGTCGGGATCCAGCGCTCGGCGGTTCATCTCCAGCACGTTGATGATCGTTTCGTAGATCCCCTGCACCCCTTCCAGATCCGGCACATCGAGAATAAAGCGCTGCCCTACTGCCAGCGACTGCGCGAGTTTCACTTTTAGCTCGCGGACGTCTTTGCAGCCAATGGCGCGGGCGAAACGGGTAATCGATGCCTGACTGGTCTCGGTAAGCTTCGCCATTTCGGCAATGGGTAAGGTGGTCGCCGTCTGAACGTCATCGAGAATAAACTGGGCGATCCGCTTCTCGGTGGCGGTCAGCTCGACAAAACGGTCGGTAATACAGGAAATGATGTCGATGGATGCAGACATGGTAAACCCCTGAAAAAAATGGCTGATACTTTGTACCATAGAAATCGTGCGTCGGGGAAACGGACTCGCCGTACTGTTCAATGTTGGGAGAGGGCGCAAGTTTCAGCACTTGACCACCCGGCATAATAGCCCTCTCTTTTGCCAGCATTACTCATAACTACTGAATATATATGGCTATTTTGTTATTTGATTGGGGTGGGAGTTCTATTAAATACGGCGTCTGGCACCAGCAGACGCTGAGTGATACGGCCGCGGTAAAAACGCCTGATAGCTGGGAGAAAATGCAGGCGCAGCTGCTGGAAATCTGCCATCAGTACCAGCAGCGCTATGATATTCAGGGGGTGGCAATCAGCGCTCCCGGCAGCGTAGATCCTGAACGCGGGGTGATAGGTGGCCTGAGCGCCATTCCTTACATCCACCATTTCCCCATCGTCGAGGCGCTGACGACGCTGTTTGCCTGCCGGTCAGCATTGAAAATGATGCCAACGCCGCAGGCATTGCCGAAGCAGCGCTGGGGGCCGGACGCGACGACCGACACGTGCTGTTTGTGATTGTCGGCTCCGGTGTCGGTGGCGCTATCCTGGAAGATAAAGTGTTACGCCGCGGTAGCCATGGCTACGCGGGAGAATTTGGCCTGATGACGCTGGAGGGCGGGCAGACGTTCAGCGAGCTGGGTACCGCCGTGGCGATGGCGCGCCGTTATGCCCAGCGGATGTCGCTTGAACGGGATTCGGTTTCCGGAGCCGAGGTGTTTCTTCTTGCTGAGCAGGGCGATGAGGTCGCGAAACAGGAAGTGGTACAGTTCTATCACTGGATGGCCGTCGGCCTGCTCAATTTACAGGTCTGCTATGATCCAGATTGTCTGGTTATTGGCGGCGGGATCTCTGCCAGTGATGCGATTTTTGCTGGGATCGTCTCTCGCTTAACCGATCTGGTTGCGGAAAAAAATCTCGCGGAATTTATGCCGAAACTGCTGCTGTGCCAGTACCGCAACGATGCCAATCTTATCGGCGCGGCGGTGAGCTTTACACAACAACACGGCTAAAATGCCGCTTCGGAGTGTTCTGGTTTCCCTCTCGCTTTCAGCCAGCTAACCTAAAATGGTTAGAGTGATAACGATTTTAGCTGAGAAGCAGGAGGGAAACATGATGCAATATAAGCGACTTACCGTAGCGATTCTGACGGCTGGCGCACTCTTTACCGTTGCTGGGTGTTCATCCAACCAGGCGTTGAAAACCACCGATGGGAAAACTATCGTGACCGACGGAAAACCACAGGTCGATGAGGATACCGGTCTGGTGTCGTATAAAAATGCCGAAACCGGGAAAACCGAACAGATCAACCGCGATCAGGTTCGGTCGATGGGTGAGCTCGATAACTAAACGTTATTCGTGGCCCCGCGAATGCCGTGCGGGGCCAGCGTATACCGCTTAAAGCAGGTCGCTATTGATTTTGACGATGATTTTACGCAGCGGCGCGCCCGCGCCAAGGCTGCTCATCGGGCGGTGTAGCTCGCCGGGGAAGACGATAGCAATCTCTTCCGGGTGCAGGTGAATCAGCGTTTCGCTGCTGATTTGTGTGCAGAAACCGATATCATGCGCGTCGTTAAACGCGCCGTCTTCGACAATCTCCAGCCCCTTATTCCCCGCACCAATAATCTCTTCGCCCTTCAGCACGATGTGAATATCAATATACTGGCGGTGGTACTCCGGGCGCTGTTCGGCAAGCGGTTTGCTTTCCCCTTCCACCACGTTGAAGAACAGGTTATCGCCATCGACGGTATATTTTCCCGGCGGTAGCGTATGCGGCTCTTGATTAATCACGGCGCGCAGCGCCTTGCGGATAGCCTGCGGATAAAAGGCGGTTTTCTCCGCGTTATGGAGCGTGTCGATAATCATGCCGTAACTCCCGATGTCGGTTGATGGGCTAAAAGGGTGAGCGAGCGGGCGACAATGCTCGGAACGTCGCCGGAAATATCGACCGGCAGAATGTCCGGCTCGTGGTCGTCCGGCGCTTCCAGCGCGGCAAACTGGCTTTGCAGAAGCGCTTCCGGCATAAAGTGGCCCTTGCGCGCCTGCATACGTCGCAAAATGCAGTCGTAGTCGCCGGTCAGCCACAGGAAGCGCAGATGCGGATTACCCGCGCGTAGCTGGTCGCGGTAGCGCTTTTTCAGCGCCGAGCAGACCAGTACGCCGGACTCGTTTTTCTGCCCGAGGCTAAAGATCACATCGCCAATACGCTCCAGCCACGGCTGGCGGTCGCTATCCTCCAGCGGCTGGCTGGCGGCCATTTTGACAATATTTGCCCGCGGGTGAAGGTCATCACCGTCGATAAATTTCGCGCCCAATGCCTGAGAAAGCGCCTGCCCGACGGTGGTTTTGCCGGTGCCGGAGACACCCATTAAAATAATGCACTGTCCTGCCATGGTTTTGCTCCCGACTCAGACGGCAACCAGCATGCCGCCGTCAACAAACAGCAGATGCCCATTCACAAAATCAGAGGCTTTCGACGACAGGAACACCGCCGCGCCAACCAGCTCCTGCGGGTCGCCCCAGCGGGCGGCCGGCGTACGTTTGCACAACCAGTCGGTAAAAGCTTTATCATCAACCAATGCCTGCGTCATGGCGGTTTTAAAGTAGCCCGGCGCAATACCGTTAACCTGAATGTTGTGGCGTGCCAGCTCTACGCACATCCCGCGGGTCAGCATTTTGACTGCGCCTTTGGCGGCGGCGTACGGGGTGATAGTGTCGCGCCCCAGTTCGCTCTGCATTGAACAGATATTGACGATTTTCCCCGCGCCGCGCGTCATCATGCGTTTGGCCACGGCCTGGGAAACCAGGAAAACGGCGGTCTGGTTCACGGCGATCACGTCGTTCCATTCTTTCACCGGGAACTCGGTGAACGGGTGGCGGCGCTGGATACCGGCGTTATTAAACAGCACGTCAATAGCGCCGATGCGCGCTTCAATATCGGCCACGGCGTTTTCCACCGACTCTGGGTCAGTGACGTTAAAGACCGCGGTATGCGCGACGGCGCCCTCGTCGCGGAGTTTCATCGCTGCCTGCTCGGCGCGTTCAGCGGAGATATCGTTGATGATGATTTCCGCGCCGTACTGGGCCAGCCCCTGGGCCATTACGTAGCCGATGCCCTGTCCGGAGCCGGTAATTAAAATGCGTTTGCCTTGCAGGCTGAATAAGTTGTTCATCACAGTGTCCTGTATTGCGAGCCGATGCGCTAAGAAGATGTTCTCTATCTCACGGTTTTTGCCTCGGTGAAACTGTGACGTAGATCACTCTCAGTTATGTTACAAAAAGGGGTTACAGCATGTGTGATCCTGAAGAGGAAAACAGGGCGAAAACCGCGCCATGCGGGGCTTTGACGGTGGGTTATCGCTTTCTCTTTTTTGTAACCTGCTGGCATAATAGGCCACAGGATTTCGGCAATGACGGGCAGGGCTAATGAAAGTACAACGCATCACGTTAGAGGATATCGCCGCGCTGGCGGGGGTAACCAAAATGACCGTCAGCCGCTATTTACGCACGCCTGAGAAGGTGAGGCCGGAAACCGCCGAGCGCATTGCCAGCGTAATTGAAGAGGTGGGCTACCAGCCAGATGCCGATAACCCCGCCATCAGCAGCAATGCCGCACCGCGCATTGGGGTGCTTGTTCCCTCCTTTAATAACCAGATTTTCTCCGATGTATTAGCGGGCATCGAATCGGTCACCACCGCCCACGGCTACCAGACGCTGGTGGTGAATTACGATTACGACAGCCAGCGTGAAGAAGAGCAGATTGCCACCGTGCTGGCGCTGAACGTTAAAGCGCTGCTGCTAACCGAATCCGTCCATACGCTGCGGGCAGAAAAATACCTGAAGGCCGCAAAAATTCCGGTTGCTGAGGTGATGGGCTTATCGGATAACGCAGACCGCATTAACGTAGGTTTTGATAATTACCGTGCCGGGCTGGATATGACCAACATGCTGCTGGCGAGCGGCAAAAAGCAGATTATCTATTTTGGTTCGATGTCGGATATTCGCGATGAGCAGCGCTATGCGGGCTACTGCCGGGCGATGGAGGAGGCGGGTCTGGCGGTCGGGCGCATTGCGCCAAACAAGGTCTCTTCGGTGTCGATTGGCACTGGCATGATGACCCTTGCCCGCCAGATGTATAAAGAGATGGATGCCATTCTCTGCACCAATGATGACCTTGCGGTTGGGGTGTTACAGGAGTGCATCGCTTCGGGTATCACGGTGCCGCAGGAGATGGCGATTGCCGGGTTCCACGGGCTGGAGATTGGCCAGGTGGTGAGCCCGCGTCTGGCGAGCGTATTGACCCCACGCTTTGAGATGGGCAAGGTCGCCACCGAGATTTTAATCAAGAAAATAAAAGGGTTACCGACTATCGAGAAGGTTGACCTGCACTATCGTTTATCGATGGGCGAAACCATCTGACCTTTACACGCCACGTCGGCAATGTTATTCAATTGTTGCCATCCAGCCCGCATTCCAGCGGGCTTTTGCTTCCACGATCACGTCATCCGTAACACGGAGTTCTAACACGATCTGGCGTGATGCAGATCGCAAAATGACATCGTGAAAACCCGTTTGATAGGCGTAACAAATTTCTAAACGCTTAAACAGGTAACACGATGAATACTGCAAACCCAAACACGGTACTGTTAATTGCCCCGGTCGTAGACGGCCTGCTGGATAAACTCTCCACCGCTTTCCTGGTCTATCGCCTGTATGAACAGGCTGACCCGCAGGCTTTCTTGCGCGAAGTGGGCCATCAGGTGCAGGCGGTGGTCACCCGTGGTGATATCGGCGTCACCCGCGCCGTACTGGAGCAATTGCCGAGCGCTGGGCTGGTGGCGGTGTTTGGTGTCGGTACCGATGCGGTGGATCTCGACTATACCCGCGCTCATGACATTGCCGTCACCATCACTTCTGGCGTGCTGACCAACGACGTTGCCGACCTGGCGATGGGGCTGCTGCTGGCGGGCGCACGTCAACTTTGCCAGGGCGACAAATTTGTTCGCGAAGGCAAATGGCTGAAACAAGGGCCGGGGCTGGCGACGCAGGTGAGCGGCAAACGTATCGGCATCTTCGGCATGGGCAATATCGGCCAGGCCATTGCTCGTCGCGCGAGTGGATTTGATATGGAGATCCTCTACACCGACCGCAAAAAGCTCAACCACGTGGATTATCAGTGGTGCGCCGACCTGCACACCCTGGCCCACGAAAGTGATTTCCTGGTGATTGCGGCTTCCGGCGGTGCGGCAAACCGCGGGCTCATCGATGCCAGCGTGTTTAACGTGATGCCAAAACACGCATGGCTGATTAACATCGCGCGCGGCACCCTGGTAGATGAGAAAGCCCTGATTCACGCCCTGCAAAACGGCGTTATTGCCGGTGCGGGACTGGATGTGTATGAAGACGAACCGCATGTGCCTGAAGCGCTGATGGTGATGGATAACGTTGTGCTGCTGCCGCATGTGGCGAGCGCCACTCACGAAACGCGTCAGCGGATGAGCGAGGTGGTGTTCAATAACGTCGCCGCCTTCTTCAGCGATACGCCGCTACCGAATGCCATTGATTAATCATCGGCGCTTTTCGCCATGCTGAGCATGGCTCCCCTCGAGAGAGAGTATAAATAATGACTGAGAAAATACCTGGCACTCGCTGGCTGCGCATCATTGCGCCTGTTCTCATCGCGTGCATTATTTCGTTTATGGACCGGGTTAATATCAGCTTCGCCTTGCCCGGCGGCATGGAATCCGACCTGGGGATTACCAGCCAGATGGCGGGGGTGGCGAGCGGGATATTCTTTATTGGCTATCTCTTTTTGCAAATACCGGGCGGGCGCATTGCGGTACACGGCAGCGGTAAGCGCTTTATCGCCTGGTCGCTGCTGGCCTGGGCGATTGTCTCGATTGCGACCGGCTTCGTGACCCACGAATATCAGCTGCTGGCGCTGCGCTTTATCCTCGGCGTGTCCGAGGGCGGCATGCTGCCGGTGGTGCTGACCATGGTCAGCAACTGGTTCCCGGAAAAAGAGATTGGTCGCGCTAACGCCTTTGTGATGATGTTCGCCCCGCTGGGCGGCATGCTCACCGCGCCGGTCTCCGGGGCGATTATCTCCGCGCTCGACTGGCGGTGGCTGTTTATCATCGAAGGGCTGCTGTCGTTTGTCGTACTGACGATATGGTGGCTGATGATCAGCGACCGCCCGGAAGAGGCGCGCTGGCTGCCGGAGCGTGAGCGTGAGTATCTGATTACCGCGTTAACCGCCGAGCGAGAGGCGCGACGTTCGGAAGCGCCGGTCAGCAATGCGCCGGTGCGGGAAGTGTTCCGCAACTCCGGATTGATGAAGCTGGTGCTGCTCAACTTCTTCTACCAGACCGGGGATTACGGCTACACGCTGTGGCTGCCGACTATCCTCAAAAACCTGACCGGCGCCAATATGGCAAGCGTGGGCGTGCTGGCTATCCTGCCGTTTATCGCTACGCTGGCGGGTATCTATATTATCTCCCTGTTCAGCGACCGTAGCGGGAAACGGCGCCTATGGGTTCGCTTCTCGCTCTACGGCTTTGCCGCCGCGCTGCTGGCTTCAGTGGTACTGCGTGATCATGTGGTGGCGGCCTATATCGCGCTGGTCGTGTGCGGCTTCTTCCTGAAAGCGGCGACCAGCCCGTTCTGGTCGATTCCGGGGCGTATCGCCATGCCGGAAGTGGCGGGCAGCGCACGCGGGGTGATCAACGGCCTGGGCAACCTGGGCGGCTTCTGCGGCCCGTATCTGGTCGGCGTGATGATCTACTTCTATGGCCAGAACGTGGCGGTATGTGCGCTGGCGGGCTCGCTGATTATTGCCGGGACCATCACCTTCTTCCTGCCGAAACACTGTGACCTGACCGCGTCATCTGACAAACCGCCGGTGGCGGATAAACCGGCCAATCAACCCTCCTGACCCTGCCGGGGCGTGGCCCTCACGCCCCCCAATTCCTGCGGTTGTGTGAACTGATCCTGTAAGTGTCATCATTAACTGTCTAAACTCAGGAATAAAATAATGAAGTAAGACAGGCGAAACATGATTCTTATTATTTATGCGCATCCTTATCCGCATCACTCGCATGCGAATAAACGGATGCTTGAGCAGGTAAGGACGCTCGACGGCGTTGAAATCCGTTCTCTCTATCACCTCTATCCCGATTTTAATATCGACGTTGCCGCCGAGCAGGAGGCGTTGTCTCGTGCCGATCTGGTCATTCTGCAACACCCAATGCAGTGGTATAGCACGCCGCCGCTGCTGAAGCTGTGGCTGGATAAAGTGCTGGCGCACGGCTGGGCCTACGGTCACGGCGGCACGGCGCTGCACGGTAAGAGCATCATGTGGGCGGTCACCACCGGCGGTGGCGAGAGCCACTTCGAAATCGGCTCGCATCCGGGGTTTGATGTTCTTGGGCAGCCGCTGGAGGCCACCGCGGTGTACTGCGGCATGAAATGGCTGCCGCCGTTTGCCGTGCACTGTACGTTTATTTGCGATGAAGAGACGCTGCAGGCAAAGGCACGACACTACAAACAACGGTTACTGGCCTGGCAGGAGGAGCACAACAATGGATAGCCATACGCTAATACAGGCGCTGATTTATCTCGGTTCCGCGGCGCTGATTGTGCCGATTGCCGTGCGTCTGGGCCTCGGTTCCGTGCTCGGCTACCTGATCGCCGGTTGCATTATCGGCCCTTGGGGGCTGCGTCTGGTGACCGATGCGGAGTCTATTCTGCACTTTGCCGAAATTGGCGTGGTGCTGATGCTGTTCGTGATTGGCCTTGAGCTTGATCCGCAGCGCCTGTGGAAACTGCGCGCCTCGGTGTTTGGCGGCGGGCTGTTGCAGATGGTGCTGTGCGGCGCGTTAATTGGCGTCTTCTGTATTTTCCTCGGCCTGCGCTGGCAGGTGGCGGAGCTTATTGGCATGACGCTGGCGTTATCGTCCACCGCGATTGCCATGCAGGCGATGAACGAACGTAACCTGACGGTGACGCAGGTGGGGCGCAGCGCCTTCGCCGTGCTGCTGTTCCAGGACATTGCCGCCATTCCGCTGGTGGCGATGATTCCGCTGCTGGCAACCAGCGGCGGTTCCACGACGCTCGGCGCGTTTGCGTTCTCGGCGCTGAAAGTGGCCGGTGCGCTGGCGCTGGTGGTGGTACTCGGACGTTATGTTACGCGACCGCTGTTACGCTTCGTGGCACGCTCTGGCCTGCGAGAAGTGTTCAGCGCCGTGGCCCTGTTCCTGGTCTTTGGCTTCGGTTTGCTGCTGGAAGAGGTCGGGCTGTCGATGGCGATGGGGGCGTTCCTCGCTGGGGTGCTGCTGGCGAGCTCGGAGTACCGTCACGCGCTGGAGAGCGATATCGAGCCGTTTAAAGGGCTGCTGCTGGGGCTGTTCTTTATCGGCGTCGGAATGTCCATCGATTTTGGTACGCTTATCCACAACCCGCTGCGCATTATTACGCTGCTGGTTGGTTTCCTGGTCATTAAATCTGTTCTGCTGTGGCTGATTGCCAAACCGCTCCAGGTGCCGCGCTCGCAGCGCCTGTGGTTCGCGGCGCTGCTGGGGCAGGGGAGTGAGTTCGCCTTCGTGGTCTTTGGCGCTGCGCAAATGGCTAACGTGCTGGACCCAGAATGGGCAAAAGCGCTGACGCTGGCGGTGGCGCTGTCGATGGCCGCTACGCCGATTCTGCTGGTGCTGCTGACTCGCCTTGAGAAACGCAACAGCGCGGGCGATGCGCGCGAAGCGGATGAAATCGATGAAGAACAGCCACGGGTGATCATCGCGGGCTTCGGGCGCTTTGGTCAGATTACCGGCCGTTTACTGCTGTCGAGCGGTGTGAAGATGGTGGTCCTCGACCACGACCCGGATCATGTCGATACGCTGCGTAAGTTCGATATGAAGGTGTTTTACGGCGATGCGACGCGGGCCGATCTGCTGGAATCGGCAGGGGCGGCGAAAGCGGAAGTATTGATTAACGCGATTGATGATCCGCAGGCAAGCCTTGAGCTGACCGAAGTGGCGAAAGAACACTTCCCTAATCTGACGATTATTGCCCGTGCCCGCGACGTTGAGCACTACATCAAGCTGCGTCAGGCTGGGGTAGAGGCGCCGGAGCGTGAAACCTTCGAAGGGGCGCTGAAATCGGGCCGTCAGGCGCTGGAATCGCTGGGGCTTGGTGCCTATGAAGCGCGCGAGCGTGCCGACCTGTTCCGCCGTTTTAACATGCAGTTGATGGACGAAATGGTCGAGATGGCGGAAAACGATGATACGTCACGGGCGGCGGCGTTTAAACGCACCAGCGCCATGCTGACCGAGATTATCAACGAAGATCGCAACCATTTGTCGGTGATTCAGCGTCACGGTTGGCAAGGAACGGAAGAAGGAAAGCACAGCGGCAACCCGGAAGATGAGCCGGAAGTAAAACCAACGCTGTAATGTTGTATTAGGTGTAATGCTGGCTGTCCACTTATCCACCGTGGACTTGCCAGCAAAACGAAAAATTTTCTTATTCTTTACCTGGCTGCCAGTCGACGAAAGATTAAGCTTTCCGTATAGTGGCGACAATTTTTTTTCGTATCTGGGACACACTCAATGATCAGTCTGATTGCTGCGCTAGCGGTAGATCGCGTTATCGGTATGGAAAACGCCATGCCCTGGGACCTGCCAGCCGATCTGGCCTGGTTTAAACGTAACACCTTAAACAAACCTGTGGTGATGGGCCGCCTGACCTGGGAGTCCATCGGACGCCCGTTGCCGGGCCGTAAGAACATCGTCATCAGCAGCCAACCGGGCACTGACGATCGCGTACAGTGGGTGAAATCGGTGGATGAAGCGATCGCTGCCTGTGGCGACGTGGAAGAGATTATGGTGATTGGCGGCGGTCGTGTGTACGAGCAGTTCCTGCCAAAAGCGCAGAAGCTGTATCTGACGCACATTGATGCGGAAGTCGAAGGCGACACCCATTTCCCTGATTACGACCCAGACCAGTGGGAGTCGGTGTTCAGCGAGTTCCATGATGCGGATGAGCAGAACTCTCATAGCTACTGCTTTGAGGTGCTTGAGCGTCGTTAAGACCGAGCCTTCCCGGCGGCGCTTCGCCTGGCCGGGCTACTAAAATAAAAAACGCCGGGTGGAAGCCCGGCGTTTTTTATTTATCAATGGGGATGCACCCCACTACGAAGCCACCGCCTCGCTCTCGCCCGGCGACAGCTTACGGTTTGACGGCTGCACAAAATACTTTTTATCTTCCCAGCGCAGACAGGTTAAATCACCGCCCCAGCAGCAGCCGGTGTCCAGCGCGTAAATCCCTTCCGGTGTACCTTTACCTTCCAACGAGGCCCAGTGACCAAAGGCCACGCTGTACTCTCTGGTGATCGGTCCCGGCAGCATAAACCAGGGCTTCAGTGGCGCAGGCACGTTCTCCGGCGACTCTTTGCTGTACATATCCAGCTGGCCGTTCGGGAAGCAGTAGCGCATGCGGGTAAAGGCGTTGGTGATAAAGCGCAGGCGCGCCAGCCCTGAGAGATCCAGTGACCAGTTGTTGGGCATATCGCCGTACATGGCATCGAGGAAGAACGGATAGGAATCGCTTGAGAGCACCGCTTCAACGTCGCGTGCGCACTGTTTCGCGGTTTCCATATCCCACTGCGGCGTGATGCCTGCATGCGCCATTACCAGCTTTTTATCTTCATCGACCTGCATCAGCGGCTGGCGACGCAGCCAGTTGAGCAGCTCATCGGCATCCGGCGCTTCCAGCAGCGGGTTCAGGCGATCCTTCGGCTTATTGCGGCTAATGCCAGCAAATACCGCCAGCAGATGCAGATCGTGGTTACCGAGCACCACTTTCACGCAGTCGCCCAGCGATTTAACGTAGCGCAGCACTTCCAGCGAACCGGGGCCACGGGCAACCAGATCGCCCGTCAGCCACAGGGTATCGACGTCCGGGGTGAACGCCACCTGCTCGAGCAGGGCAATTAACTCGTCAAAGCAACCGTGAACGTCGCCAATAAGGTATGTAGCCATGTTTTAATGAATCAGCGTGGGAACAAAGAGACGGAAAACGGGTATGTCGATGGAGAACGGCACACCGTCCACATCGACCATATCGTAGTGACCCTGCATAGTGCCGAGCGGAGTTTCCAGCACGGCACCGCTGGTATATTGATATTCTTCACCGGGCTCGATGTGCGGCTGCACGCCGACCACACCTTCACCCTGGACTTCAGTTTCACGGCCGTGGCCGTTGGTAATCAGCCAGTAACGGCCGAGAAGCTGCACCGCGCTTCGCCCGAGATTGCGAATGGTCACCGTATAAGCAAAAACGTAACGCTCTTCTTCCGGCTGGGAGTGCGTCTCAATGTAGACGCTCTGTACCTGGACGCAAACTCGCGGCGAATCGATCATGGTTTAGCTCTCCTTCGAGGGCGCATTCTCTGACAGATAGTTGGCCATCCGGCAGTACTGCGCAACAGAGATATTTTCCGCGCGCATGGCCGGGTCTACACCCAGCTCCGTCAACAGCTCAACGCTAAACAGGTTGCCCAGACTGTTGCGGATAGTTTTACGACGCTGGTTAAAGGCTTCGGTCGTAATACGGCTCAGGACGCGGACATCTTTTACCGGGTACGGTTTAGTGCTATGCGGCACCAGGCGTACAACGGCGGAATCCACTTTTGGCGGTGGAGTGAACGCGGTTGGCGGCACTTCAAGTACCGGGATCACGTTGCAGTAGTATTGCGCCATTACGGTCAGACGACCATAGGCTTTACTGTTTGGACCGGCAACCAGACGGTTAACCACCTCTTTTTGCAGCATGAAGTGCATGTCCGCAATAGCATTAGTATAGCTAAACAGGTGGAACATCAGCGGCGTGGAGATGTTGTACGGCAGGTTACCGAACACGCGCAGCGGCTGACCCAGCTTCTCAGACAGCTCGCCAAAGTTCATGGTCATGGCATCCTGCTGATAGATGGTCAGCTTCGGCCCCAGGAACGGGTGCGTTTGCAGACGCGCGGCGAGGTCGCGGTCCAGTTCAATAACGGTCATTTCGTCAAGACGTTCGCCAACCGGCTCGGTCAGCGCGGCAAGACCCGGGCCGATTTCAACCATGGCCTGGCCTTTTTGCGGGTTAATAGCCGCAACAATACTGTCGATCACGAATTGATCGTTGAGAAAGTTTTGCCCGAAGCGTTTACGGGCTAAGTGGCCCTGATGGACTCGATTATTCATTAGAGTTAACAATCATTTTGATGGCGAGGTTAAGCGCCGTAATAAAACTGCCGACATCCGCTTTCCCCTGGCCTGCCAGTTCAAGGGCGGTACCATGGTCAACGGAGGTGCGAATAAAGGGTAAACCGAGCGTAATGTTCACGCCACGGCCAAAGCCCTGGTATTTTAGCACGGGTAGGCCCTGATCGTGGTACATTGCGAGCACGGCATCGGCATGGTCAAGATACTTAGGCTGGAAAAGGGTATCGGCAGGCAGCGGCCCGCTCAGATTCATCCCTTTTGCACGCAACTCTTCCAGCACCGGAATAATGGTGTCTATCTCTTCCGTACCCATATGCCCACCTTCCCCCGCATGTGGGTTCAGGCCGCAGACCAGCACGTGCGGTTCGGCAAGACCAAACTTGTTCTGCAAGTCGTCGTGCAGGATGGTGATAACCTCCCGCAGCAGGTCCGGCGTGATGGCATCGCTCACCGCTTTCAGCGGCAGGTGGGTCGTTGCCAGCGCGACGCGCAGTTCTTCGGTCGCCAGCATCATCACGACTTTCGGTGCGCCAGCGCGCTCTTCAAAGAACTCGGTGTGCCCGGTAAAGGCGATGCCGGCATCGTTAATGATGCCTTTGTGGACCGGGCCGGTGACCAGCGCGGAAAACTCACCGTTCAGGCAGCCATCGCAGGCGCGGGCGAGCGTTTCAACAACATAGCGACCGTTCTCAACGTTGAGCGTTCCCGGCGTAACCTCGGCATGCAGGGCGACGGGTAACAGCGTGAGCGTACCGGCGCGCTGTGGTGCAGCGGTTTTTTCGGGAGAGTAGGGCAATAGCGTGAGAGGAAGGCCGAGAAGCGTTGCCCGCTCGGTGAGCAGGCGGCCATCAGCGCAAACGACCAGTTCAAGCGGCCAGTCGCGCTGGGCCAGTTGGATAACAAGGTCCGGACCAATCCCGGCGGGTTCGCCGGGAGTGATAACGACACGAGCGTGTTGCGTCATTAGTTGCTCAGAATTTTAACGTAAGCGCTTGCGCGCTGTTCCTGCATCCAGGTCGCCGCTTCTTCAGAGAATTTACGGTTCATCAGCATGCGGTAAGCACGGTCTTTCTGTGCGGCGTCGGTACGGTCAACGTTACGCGTATCGAGCAGCTGAATCAGGTGCCAGCCGAAGGAAGAGTGAACTGGGCCGCTCATCTGGCCTTTGCTCAGCTTCATCAGCGCATCGCGGAATGACGGATCGTAGATATCCGGCGTTGCCCAACCTAAATCACCGCCCTGGTTAGCAGAGCCTGGGTCCTGAGACAGCTCTTTAGCCGCTTTCTCAAAGGTGGTTTTGCCGCTACGAATATCCGCTGCAACCTGTTCCAGCTTCGCACGTGCCTGATCGTCGGTCATGATTGGCGATGGCTTCAACAGGATATGGCGAGCGTGGGTTTCCGTTACCGAGATGTTCTGGGTCTGGCCGCGCATATCGTTAACTTTCAGGATGTGGAAGCCTACGCCGGAACGAATAGGGCCAATAACATCGCCTTTTTTCGCCGTGCTCAGCGCCTGAGCGAAGATAGCAGGCAGTTCCTGAATACGACCCCAGCCCATCTGGCCGCCTTTCAGCGCCTGTTGGTCTGCGGAGTAGGTGATAGCGAGCTTACCAAAATCAGCACCGCCGCGAGCCTGTTCAACGATGGACTCGGCCTGGCTTTGTGCTTCGTTAACCTGATCGGAGGTTGGGTTTTCCGGCAGCGCAACCAGGATGTGGCTGAGGTTCAGCTCGGTGCTGGCGTCGTTCTGGTTGCCAATCTGGCTTGCCAGCGCGTCGACTTCCTGTGGTAGCACGGTAATGCGGCGACGCACTTCGTTGTTACGCACTTCGGAAATCAGCATCTCTTTGCGGATCTGGTTACGATAGGTGTTGTAGTTCATCCCATCGTAAGCCAGACGGCTGCGCATCTGATCCATCGTCATGTTGTTTTGTTTTGCGATGTTGGCGATCGCCTGATCGAGCTGATCGTCAGTGATCTTGACACCCATCTTCTGCCCCATCTGCAGGATTATCTGATCCATGATCAGGCGTTCCAGAATCTGGTGACGAAGCGTAGCGTCATCCGGCAGCTGTTGACCCGCCTGGCCGGCGTTCATTTTGACGGACTGCATCAGACCATCAACATCACTTTCAAGGACGACGCCGTTGTTCACGACGGCTGCTACTTTATCGACAACCTGCGGGGCAGCGAAGCTGGTATTCGCAACTAAGGCGATACCGAGAAGCAGCGTTTTCCAGTTCTTCATACTTTTTCCATTTCAATTAACCGCAATGCGGATGATGTGTCTAACCAGTGACATTACAGCGAGCTTTGGTACGGCATGATGTTGGAACGCAGCATCTGCTGAGTACCCAGACCGTAGTTAGAGCTCAGACCACGCAGCTCAATGCTGAAGCCGATGGAGTTGTCATATTTGGACTGACCGCCAGTGGTACTGTTGTAGTCCCAACCGTTGAGTTTACGCTCGTAGCCTACGCGGATAGCGTAACAGCAGGAGTTATACTGAACGCCCAGCATCTGGTCAGCGGCGCTGCCGGAGTTGGTGTCATAGTAATAAGCACCTACGACGGACCAGCGGTCGACGATTGGCCAGCTCGCGGTTGCACCAACCTGCGAAATCCCGTTTTTATACTGTTCTGCCGTGGAGTAACTCGGCAGCGTTGCCTGAATATATTCCGGGCTGGCGTAACGGTAAGTCAACTGCACTAAATGTTCTTCGTCCCGACGCCATTCGATGGCTGAACTGCTGGTGGAGACGTTGTTCAGACGCGTGTCGTACTGAATACCACCGCGTAAACCCCATTGATCGCTGATACGCCAGTAGGTGTCGCCCGCCCAAACCAGTGAACCCGTTTTGTCGTTTTTCTCCCAGTTAATGTTGTCATCACCGGTGCGAGACTCGGTGAAATAGTAGATTTGACCAACAGAAACGTTAAAACGTTCAACGGCGGCGTCATCATAAATACGTGATGTGACCCCGGTCGTAATCTGGTTTGCGGAAGCGATGCGGTCGAGACCGCTGTAGCTACGGTCACGGAACAGACCCGTATAATCGGATTGCAGGAACGTGGAGTCGTAGTTATTGATTTTGCTTTGGTCGCGGTACGGCACGTACAGGTACTGCATACGTGGTTCCAGCGTCTGGGTGTAGCCCGGCGTCAGCTCAACATCGCGCTCAAACACCATTTTGCCGTCCACTTTCAGCTGCGGCATGGTGCGGTTGACTGAACTGGCCAGCTTGTTGGCGTTGGCCGAGTCATTATTGTAGTCGTCGATATTGGTCTGGTTGTAGTGCGTCGCCAGCAGTTTTGCTTCTGTGGTGAGGCTACCCCAACGGTTGCCCAGCGGCAGACTGATGGTCGGCTCGAGGTGGACTCGCGTCGCTTCAGGCAAATCGCTGTTGCTGTTGGTGAACTTCACCGCCTGAGCATAGAGATGGGTATCAAACGGCCCCACATCGTTCTGGTAGGCGTTGATATCCAGCTGCGGCTCGGCCGAATAGGAGTTGCTGTTGCTGCGGTCGAAGACCTGGAACTGTTTCGTCGATACGGTGGCATCGAAGTTTTGTACCGCATAGCCCACGCTCAGTTTCTGCGTGGCGTAGCCGTCGGTACTTGAGCCGTATTTCGAGTCAAAGTCGTTAAAGTAATCTGGATCGCTGACTTTGGTGTAGTCGGCGTTGAAACGCCATACTTGATCCATGACCCCGGCGTGACGCCAGTAGAATAGCCAGCGGCGGCTATTGTCATCATTAGGATGTTCGTTGGAGTAGACGCTGTCTGACGGCAGATAGTCCAGTTCAAACAGGCCTTCACCGGCATCGGTCAGATAGCGGAATTCGTTTTCCCACATCACGCCGCTACGCTTGTCCATATAGTGCGGCGTCAGGGTGGCGTCCATGTTAGGCGCAATGTTCCAGTAATACGGTAATGAGAACTCAAAGTGGTTAGTACTACCGTATTTAGCGCTTGGCAGCAGGAAGCCAGAGCGGCGTTTGTCGCCGACCGGGAGCTGCAGGTATGGGCTATAGAAGACCGGTACCGGACCAATTTTAAAGCGTGCGTTCCAGATTTCGGCAACCTGCTCTTCGCGGTCGTGGATAACTTCGCTACCCACGACGCTCCAGGTGTTAGAACCCGGCAGACAGGAGGTAAAGGTGCCGTTTTCGAGAATGGTGTAGCGGTTCTCACCGCGCTGTTTCATGACATCCGCCGTACCGCGGCCCTGACGGCCGACCATCTGGTAATCACCTTTCCAGACGTTGGTATCTTTGGTATTCAGGTTTGACCAGGCTTTTGGCCCTTTCAGAATAACCTGATTATCGTCGTAGTGAACGTTGCCGAGTGCATCGACGGTGCGAACCGGTGTAGGCTGCCCCTCAGGCTGTTTTTGATGAAGCTGAACTTCATCGGCCTGTAAACGGCTATTCCCCTGATTAATATCGACGTTGCCGCTAAATACGGCGTTATCAGGGTAATTACCTTTTGCATGATCTGCTGTGATAGTGACCGGTTGTTCGTTCGCAGGACCGCTGATTAACGGGCGATCGTAACTCGGTACGCCAAGCATACATTGAGAGGCGAGATCTGCTGCCATTCCCTGCTGGCTGTACAAGGCGCTGGCGATCATGGTCGCGAGGAGAGTGGGAATACGTTTTTTCATACGTTGTATTTGTTGTTCCGTCATCTATAGCATTGCGGCTTGCAAACGGTCAGAGACTAACGTACTCATCGTGATGACGCTAGTGTTAATGCTCGTCGGCTTCTAAGTTGCAGTGCCGTTGGCTGCAACGTGAAATTCATCGAGTCTATCCTGCCCGTTCTTGCCAGAGGTGTTATGCACGGCATTGAATGACAGGTATGATAATGCATATTTTAGCCGCTGGCATGACGATTTGGGGAGTATATGCAGTATTGGGGAAAAGTGATTGGTGTGGCCGTCGCCCTGATGATGGGCGGAGGGTTCTGGGGCGTTGTCCTCGGGCTGCTCGTGGGTCATATGTTTGACAAGGCGCGAAGCCGTCGTATGAACTGGTTTGCCAATCAACAGCAGCGTCAGTCGCTGTTTTTTGCCACCACCTTTGAAGTGATGGGCCATCTGACCAAATCGAAAGGGCGCGTGACCGAAGCGGATATTCATGTCGCCAGTCTGTTTATGGACCGCATGAATCTGCACGGCGAGTCCCGCACGGCGGCACAGCAGGCGTTTCGCGTGGGTAAAGCCGACAACTACCCGCTGCGCGAAAAGATGCGTCAGTTCCGTAGCGTCTGCTTTGGTCGTTTTGATCTTATTCGTATGTTTCTGGAGATTCAGATTCAGGCGGCGTTTGCCGACGGGTCTCTGCATCCCAACGAACGCGACGTGCTGTACGTGATTGCCGAAGAGTTGGGGATTTCCCACGCGCAGTTCGACCAGTTCCTGCGCATGATGCAGGGCGGCGCGCAGTTTGGCGGCGGCTACCATCAGCAGTCTCAGGGCGGTCAGGGTGGCGGTTGGCAACAGGCGCAGCGCGGGCCGACGCTAGAAGATGCGTGTAACGTGCTGGGCGTGAAGCCGAGTGACGATGCCACGACCATCAAACGCGCCTATCGCAAGCAGATGAGCGAACATCACCCGGATAAGCTGGTGGCGAAAGGGCTGCCGCCGGAGATGATGGAGATGGCCAAGCAGAAGGCGCAGGAAATTCAGAAAGCGTACGAGCTGATAAAAGAACAGAAGGGATTTAAGTAAGGTGCGTGAACCCGGGGTCGCTGGTGCTTGCCCGGGCTACATTCGTGCATATTGGTAGCCCGGGCGAGCGCCAGCGACCCCGGGAAAACCCTGGCACAATCTAAAAATCGACCGGTGCCTTAAACGTCATGCTATTACCAAACTGCGGATGGGTAATGGTGAGCGTCTCCGCATGGAGCTGCAAACGCGGTGCCATCGCTAGCGCTTCGTCGTGCGCATAAAAGCGGTCGCCCAGAATCGGGTGACCCAGCGCCAGCATATGCACGCGCAGCTGGTGTGAACGCCCGGTAATCGGTTTGAGCTTCACCCGCGCGGTGTTATCCGGCGCATATTCCAGCACTTCATACTCCGTTTGCGCAGACTTGCCGGTTTCATAACACACCTTCTGCTTCGGCCGGTTCGGCCAGTCGCAAATCAGCGGTAAATCCACCAGGCCTTCCTGCGGCTGCGGGTGACCCCATACGCGCGCCACGTACTGCTTTTTCGGCTCGCGCTCACGGAATTGACGCTTCAGTTCTCTTTCTGCCGCTTTGGTCAGGGCCACGACGATAACGCCGCTGGTCGCCATATCGAGGCGGTGTACGGACTCCGCCAGCGGATAATCGCGCTGTACGCGGGTCATCACGCTGTCTTTATGCTCTTCCTGACGGCCCGGGACGGACAACAGGCCGCTTGGCTTGTTGACCACCATAATGTGCTCGTCCTGGTAGAGGATCACCAGCCACGGGTCCTGTGGCGGATGATAGTTTTCCATGCCCATAGCGGCTCCGATTACTGGTGAGTGACGACGATAAGACGCAGTGCGTCCAGACGCCATCCCGCCTGCGACAGGCTTTCCATCACCTGCTGGCGGTTGCTTTCAATCGCGGACAGCTCGTCGTCACGGATGTTTGGGTTCACCGCCTTCAACGCTTCCAGACGCGACAGTTCCGCGCTGAGCTTCTCGTCCGCCTCTTCCCGTGCCGCGGTAATCAGCGCCTGAGCGGCTTGCTCAATCTGCGCTTCACCTTTTTGCAGAATGGTATGCACGTCCTGCTGCACCGCGTTCACCAGCTTGCTGCCGGTATGACGGTTCACCGCGCTGAGCTGGCGGTTGAAGGTTTCAAACTCAACCTGCGCGGCAAGGTTAGTGCCGTTTTTATCCAGCAGCATACGCACCGGCGTTGGCGGCAGGAAGCGGTTGAGCTGCAGCTGTTTCGGTGCCTGCGCTTCAACCACGTAAATCAGCTCGACCAGCAGCGTACCCACCGGCAGCGCTTTGTTTTTCAGCAGGGAGATAGTGCTGCTGCCGGTATCACCGGAGAGGATGAGATCCAGACCGTTGTGAATCAGCGGGTGTTCCCAGGTCAGGAACTGTGCGTCTTCGCGAGACAACGCCACGTCACGCTCGAAGGTGACGGTGCAGCCATCTTCCGGCAGGCCCGGGAAGTCCGGAACCAGCATGTGGTCGGACGGAGTCAGGACGATCAGGTGCTCACCGCGATCGTCCTGGTTGATACCGACGATATCGAACAGGTTCATGGCGAAGGCGATCAGGTTGGTGTCGTCATCCTGCTCTTCGATGCTTTCAGCAAGACGCTGCGCCTTTTCTCCGCCGTTGGAGTGGATCTCCAGCAGACGGTCGCGGCCCTGTTCCAACTGTGCTTTCAGCGCTTCGTGCTGTTCGCGGCAGTTCTTGATGAGGTCGTCGAAGCCGTCGCTGTTTTCCGGTGCTGCCAGGTAGTTGATTAACTGGTCATGCACGCTGTCATAAATGGTACGACCGGTCGGGCAAGTGTGCTCAAAGGCATCCAGACCTTCGTGGAACCAACGAACCAGCACTGACTGCGCGGTTTTTTCCAGGTACGGGACGTGAATCTGAATATCGTGCGCCTGACCGATACGGTCCAGACGGCCGATACGCTGTTCCAGCAGGTCCGGGTTGAACGGCAGGTCGAACATCACCAGGTTGCTGGCGAACTGGAAGTTACGGCCTTCAGAACCGATTTCCGAGCACAACAGTACCTGTGCGCCGCTGTCTTCCTCGCCGAACCAGGCGGCGGCGCGGTCGCGTTCAATAATCGACATGCCCTCGTGGAACACGGCGGCACGGATGCCTTCGCGTTCGCGCAGAACCTGCTCCAGCTGCAGGGCGGTGGCCGCTTTGGCGCAGATAACCAGCACTTTCTGCGAACGGTGGCTGGTCAGGTAGCCCATCAGCCATTCGACGCGTGGGTCGAAGTTCCACCAGGTGCCGGTGTCGCCTTCAAATTCTTGATAAATCTGCTCTGGATACAGCATATCGCGTGCGCGTTCTTCAGCCGTTTTGCGCGCGCCCATAATGCCGGAAACTTTAATGGCCGTTTGATACTGGGTTGGCAGCGGCAGCTTGATGGTGTGCAGTTCGCGTTTCGGGAAGCCTTTCACGCCGTTACGGGTGTTACGGAACAGCACGCGGCTGGTGCCGTGGCGGTCCATCAGCATGCTGATAAGCTCCTGACGAGCCGCTTCAGCACCGTCGCGATCGCTGTTGGCGGTTTGCAGCAGGGCTTCGATATCCTGCTCGCCAATCAGTTCGCCCAGCATGTTCAGTTCGTCGTTGCTGAGCTTGTTGCCTGCCAGCAGCAGGGCGACAGCGTCGGCTACCGGGCGGTAGTTTTTCTGTTCTTCAACAAACTGCTCGAAATCGTGGAAGCGGTTTGGGTCCAGCAGACGCAGACGCGCAAAGTGGCTTTCCATCCCCAGCTGTTCCGGGGTTGCCGTCAGCAACAGTACGCCAGGTACGCGCTCGGCGAGCTGTTCAATGGCTTGATATTCGCGGCTTGGCGCATCTTCGCTCCACACCAGGTGGTGCGCTTCGTCGACCACCATGATATCCCACTCAGCTTCGCACAGGTTTTCCAGACGCTGCTTGTTGCGGCGAACGAAGTCCAGCGAGCAGATAACCAGCTGTTCGGTTTCAAACGGGTTGTAGGCATCGTGCTGAGCTTCGGCATAGCGTTCATCGTCGAACAGCGCAAAGCGCAGGTTGAAACGACGCAGCATTTCAACCAGCCACTGGTGCTGGAGGGTTTCCGGGACGATGACCAGCACGCGCTGGGCGGCACCAGACAGCAACTGCTGGTGCAGGATCATCCCGGCTTCAATGGTTTTACCTAAGCCGACTTCGTCTGCCAGCAGCACGCGCGGCGCATGGCGACGGCCCACGTCATGGGCGATGTTGAGCTGGTGCGGGATAAGGCTGGTGCGCTGACCGCGCAGGCCGCTCCACGGCATACGGTATTGTTCACTCTGGTATTTACGCGCGCGATAGCGCAGAGCAAATCGGTCCATGCGGTCGATTTGCCCGGCAAAGAGACGGTCCTGCGGTTTGCTGAACACCAGTTTGCTGTCGAGCAGCACTTCGCGCATCATGACGCCGGTCTCTTCGGTGTCCTGACGGGTGCCGATGTAGGCCAGCAGGCCATTTTCTTCTATTACTTCGTCAACGAGCAGCTGCCAGCCTTCATGGCTTGTAATCGTGTCGCCGGGATTAAACATAACGCGGGTCACGGGGGAGTCGCTACGCGCATACAGACGATTCTCTCCGGTTGCCGGGAAGAGTAGGGTGACGGTGCGTGCATCCATTGCAACAACGGTACCAAGTCCCAGTTCGCTTTCTGTATCGCTGATCCAGCGTTGACCAAGTGTAAAAGGCATATGCGTTCGGCTCTATCTTTAATAAATTGCAGGCAATATTCATCCACCACCTTTATAAACAGGCGGTGAGTGAATTTGGTCCAGGAATGGAAAGGGCGCTATGGTACTGGATGGCGAGACGTTAGTCACCTGTCAAAATAGACCCAGTTGCCCTGTCACTATTGTAGCAAAATCATCGTCGACAAAGGGGAGAATTCCTTCAGCAACCGGGGCTAATTGTTTGGTCAGGTAGTGGTCGTAATCGAGCGGTGATTGCTGATAGGCCAGTGGTTCCGGGCCGTTGGTGGTCCAGACGTAGCGAATGCTGCCGCGCTGTTGATACTGCTGCGGACGTCCTAACCGCACGTTGTGTTCATCAGCAAGACGGGCGGCGCGCACGTGCGGCGGAATATTTTTCTGATACTCGGCCAGCGGGCGGCGCAATTGCTTGCGGTAAACCAGCTGGTCATCGAGTTCGCCTGCCATCAGTTTATCAATGGTTTCAAGGATGAAGTCCCGGTAGGGCTCGTTGCGGAAGATGCGCAAATACAGCGCCTGCTGGAATTGTTGCGCCAGCGGCGTCCAGTCGGTACGCACCGTTTCCAGCCCTTTGTACAGCATCCGCTGTTCGCTGCCTTCCTGAATCATCCCCGCATAGCGTTTTTTGCTGCCGGTATCGGCACCGCGGATGGTTGGCATCAGGAAGCGGCAGAAGTGAGTTTCAAACTCCAGCTCCAGCGCGCTGGTCAGCCCTTTTTTTTGCAGTTCATCTGCCCACCACTGGTTGACGAAATCGACCAGCGCGCGGCCAATGGCTCCGGCCTCTTCTTCGCCGTGAGCCCGTTTGAGCCAGACGAAGGTGGAGTCGGTATCACCGTAAATCACGTCGTAGCCCTGAGATTCAATCAGCGCTTTGGTCTGACGCATGATCGCGTGGCCGCGCATGGTGATCGACGACGCCAGCCTAGGGTCGAAAAAGCGGCAGGCGCTGGTGCCCAGCACGCCATAAAAGGCATTCATGATGATCTTCAGCGCCTGCGATAGTGGCTTGTTTTTGTGTTGCTTGGCTTCATCGCGGGCGTGCCAGATCTGGCTGACGATCCCCGGCAGGCAGTGTTTGTCGCGAGAGAACCAGGCGTCGAGAAAACCTTCAGTGCTGTGCTGCGTGTCCGGATGTGCCATACCTTCAATCAATCCAACCGGATCAATCAGGAATGAGCGGATGATCGACGGGTACAGGCTTTTATAATCCAGCACCAGTACGGAATCGTACAGCCCGGGGCGCGAGTCCATGACATAACCGCCGGGGCTTGCCTGCGGCGGCACTTCACCGAGGTTTGGCGCAACAAAGCCCAGGCGGTGCATACGCGGAAAATAGAGGTGGCTGAAGGCGGCTACCGAGCCACCGTGCCGGTCGACCGCCAGCCCGTTAACCGTCGCGCGTTCCAGCAAAAATGGCATGATCTCGGTTTTGTGAAAGATGCGCGTGACCAGCTCGCAGTCTTTGAGGTTATAGGTGGCTAATGCGGGCTTATCTTCGGCGAAACGGCGGTCAATTTCGTCCATTCTGTCCCACGGATTATCGATAGCTTTGCCTTCGCCCAGCAGCTCCCGGGAGACGTTTTCCAGCGAGAACGACGTGAAGCTCCAGAAGGCGGATTTTAAGGCGTCGATGCCGTCGATAATTAAGCGTCCAGCGGCCTGGGCGAAGAAGACGCCGTTCTTAAAGCCGTGTTCGCGCCATTCGAGTTCGCTGTTTCCACGGCCCAACAACAGCTGCACCCGGTAGCGTTCGGCGCTTTTTTGCAGCACGCGCAGATCGAACTGCACCACGTTCCAGCCAATCAGCACGTCCGGATCATGTTCGGCAAACCAGGCGTTGAGTTTCTCCAGCAGCAGCGGACGGCTGGCGACATATTCAAGGTGGAAATCGACCTGCGGCTGCTGCTCTGGCTCGGTGCCGAGCATATAGACGGTGCGTTGCCCGCAGCCTTCAAGGCCAATGCAGTAGAGCTCGCCGTGGCGGCTGGTCTCGATATCTAACGATACCCACTTCAGCGGCGGACGGTATTCCGGGTTGGGCTTCATGCGCGCCTGGGTCAATGCGTTGCCGCGCGCGGTGCCTTCTACCCAAACCGGTGCGGTGATAAAGCGCTCCATCAGATAGCGCTCTGGCGGACGGATATCAGCTTCGTAGACGGTAATGCCGTTTTCACGCAGCAGTTTTTCCAGCCGCATCAGTTGGCGATGCGCGCGACAGTAGAGGCCAAAAACAGGCTGGCGATGGAAATCTTTGAGCGTAAGCGGCGCAAGGCGCAGGCCGTTTTCATCCTTCAGCAGGCGTTCAACCTGTGCGCGCTGAGCCTCGGGGATAAACGCCACCGACTCCTGCGGCGGTAAGGTAACCTGTAGCGGGCCGTCGTCCGTCGCTAGCCAGAAAGCCAGTTCGGTACCCTGCGGGGTATCCCGCCAGTGACGGGTAAGGAGAAAACCTGCTTGTGGCTGGGTCACGCGTGAGCTCATCCATAAAAAAACCAGGCTTGATTATAGCCTGGTTTAAGGGAGAGTGCTGGTGGTTTATACAGGTGTTATCGGTGAGATCCCGGAGTCGGCTGCGTCTCATCCGGGCTACAGAGAGCGCTGCCGGAGTTACTGGCCGTAATACGCTTTTGCCCCGTGCTTACGCAGGTAGTGTTTATCCAGCAGCGTCTGCTGCATATCCGGAAGCTGTGGCGCGAGCTGACGGCAGAAGATGCCCATATAGGCAATCTCTTCCAGCACGATAGCGTTGTGCACCGCGTCTTCGGCGTTTTTGCCCCAGGCAAATGGGCCGTGGGAGTGCACCAGCACGCCGGGCATTTGCGCTGGGTCGATGTCGTTCTCGCGGAAGGTTTCGACGATGACCGCGCCGGTTTCCCACTCGTAGTCACCGTTGATTTCCGCATCGGTCATCAGGCGGGTGCAGGGCACCGAGCCGTAGAAATAGTCCGCGTGGGTCGTTCCCGTGGCGGGGATAGGTTGTCCGGCCTGCGCCCAGATGGTTGCGTGGCGGGAGTGGGTGTGGACAATGCCGCCGAGCGTTGGGAATGCTTGATACAGCAGGCGATGGGTTGGAGTATCCGAGGACGGTTTTTTGTTACCTTCCACTACTTCGCCGGTTTCCAGGCTCACCACCACCATATCGTCCGCGGTCATCACGCTGTAGTCGACGCCGGAAGGTTTGATAACCAGCACACCGCGCTCGCGGTCAACGGCGCTGACGTTGCCCCAGGTCAGGGTCACCAGATTGTGCTTTGGCAGTGCCAGGTTGGCTTCCAGCACCTGGCGTTTGAGATCTTCTAACATGTTTTGCTCCGAGTCTGAATTTCCCTCACCCCGGCCCTCTCCCGGAGGGAGAGGAGGAAGGGCGACTATGCGCGCTATCGGTACCCTCTCGCCTTCGGGGAGAGGGTTGGGTGAGGGGAAAATCGGCTTAACGTTTGAACCCGTAATACACTTCGTTCCAGCGCAGCGCGTCTTTAAACGCCGGCAGGCGGGTGTCGTTGTCGATAACGGCAATCTCGATATCGTGCAGTTCGGCGAACTGGCGCATGTCGTCCAGCGTCAGCGCATGGCTGAATACGGTGTGGTGCGCGCCACCGGCCAGGATCCACGCTTCTGAGGCGGTTTCCAGGTTCGGATGAGCTTTCCACAGCGCGTTGGCCACCGGCAGTTTCGGCAGGTCGTGAGGGGTTTTCACCGTTTCGATGGTATTGACCAGCAGACGATAACGGTCGCCGAGGTCAATCATGCTCGCCACGACGGCCGGGCCGGTTTGGGTGTTGAAGATAAGACGCGCTGGGTCGGCCTTACCGCCAATGCCCAGGTGCTGTACGTCGAGCAGTGGTTTCTCTTCCACAGCAATGGATGGGCAGACTTCCAGCATGTGCGAGCCCAGTACCAGGTCGTTCCCACCGTTGAAGTGGTAGGTGTAGTCTTCCATAAATGAGGTGCCGCCCTGTAGACCGGTCGACATCACTTTCATAATGCGAAGCAGGGCGGCAGTTTTCCAGTCGCCTTCACCCGCAAAGCCGTAGCCCTGCTGCATCAGGCGCTGCACGGCGAGGCCCGGGAGCTGCTTCAGGCCGTGCAAATCTTCAAAGGTGGTGGTGAACGCGTGGAAACCGCCTTCTTCCAGGAAGCGTTTCATTCCCAGTTCAATGCGTGCCGCGTCCAGGACATTCTGACGTTTGTCCCCGTGAATCTGCGTGGCGGGCGTGAAGCGGTAGCTGCTTTCGTACTCGTCAATCAGCGCATTGATTTCGCCTTCGGTCACGGCGTTAACCACCTGCACCAGATCGCCGACAGCCCAGGTATTGACCGAGAAACCGAACTTAATCTGCGCGGCGACTTTATCACCGTCGGTGACCGCCACTTCACGCATGTTATCGCCGAAGCGGCACACTTTCAGTTGACGGGTATCCTGTTTAGAGACGGCCTGACGCATCCAGGAGCCAATACGCTCGTGGGCGTGTTTATCCTGCCAGTGGCCGGTTACAACGCTGTGCTGCTGACGCATACGCGCGCCGATGAAGCCGAACTCGCGGCCGCCGTGCGCGGTCTGGTTCAGGTTCATAAAGTCCATATCGATGCTGTCCCATGGCAGGGAGGCATTGAACTGCGTGTGGAACTGCAGCAGCGGTTTATTGAGGATAGTCAGGCCATTGATCCACATCTTCGCGGGTGAGAAGGTGTGCAGCCAGACGATCATACCGGCGCATTTGTTGTCGTAGTTGGCATCGCGACAGATGGCGGTAATTTCATCCGGGCGCGTGCCCAGCGGTTTTAGCACTAGTTTGCACGGCAGTTTCGCTTCCGCATTTAAGGCATTGACGACCTGCTCCGCGTTTTGCGTCACCTGGCGCAGCGTTTCCGGCCCGTACAGGTGCTGGCTACCAATGACAAACCACACTTCATAATTATCAAAAACGGTCATAGTCGTATCCTTTAATGAGTCAGGGCTGCCTGAGAAGCGGCGGATTTTTCCGCGGATGCAGCCGGGAGATAATGTTGTTCGGCGCTCACGGCCCATTGCAGATAGCGCTGATAGAGTTCTTCAAAGCGCTGAGCCTGCTGTGGCTGTGGTTGCAAGGTGTGTTCGACCTGGCTTGCCATTTGTTGCTGGGCAGCCGGAATGTCGGTATGTACGCGTGCGGCAACGGCGGCGAAGATGGCCGCGCCCAGCGCACAGCATTGGTCAGAGGCGACAATTTGCAGCGGACGGTTCAGTACGTCGCAACAGGCCTGCATGATGACGCGGTTTTTACGGGCGATACCGCCCAGCGCCATAACGTTGTTGACCGGAATGCCCTGCTCGGTGAAGCACTCCATAATGGCGCGAGCACCAAAAGCCGTGGCGGCAATCAGCCCGCCGAACAGCGCCGGGGCATCGGTAGCAAGATTCAGGTCGGTGATGACCCCTTTCAGACGCTGGTTGGCATTTGGCGTACGGCGACCGTTAAACCAGTCGAGGACGACCGGCAAATGGTCGAGAGAAGGGTTGTTCGCCCAGGCTTCAGTCAGGGCTGGCAGCAGCTGTTTCTGGCTGTCTTTGATCTGTGCTTTTAGCTCTGGATGTTGAGCCGCAAGCTGCTCCAGCGGCCAGCCGAGAACGCGGCCAAACCAGGCATAGATATCGCCGAAGGCAGATTGACCTGCTTCCATGCCGATAAAGTTCGGCACCACGCTGCCGTCAACCTGACCGCAGATGCCTTTTACCGTGCGGTTGCCGACGCTGTTTTTATCGGCAATTAAGATGTCGCAGGTTGACGTGCCGATAACTTTTACCAGCGTATTCGGTTGAGCCCCCGCACCGACCGCCCCCATATGGCAGTCGAATGCGCCGCCGGAGATAACCACGTTCGTCGACAGCCCCAGGCGTTTCGCCCACTCAGCGGTCAGGTTGCCAACCGGAATATCGGCCGTCCAGGTTTCGCTAAACAGCGGGCAAGGCAGGTGCTGATTAAGAATCGGATCGAGTTCGTCAAAGAATGCCGCTGGCGGCAGGCCGCCCCAGTTTTCGTGCCACAGCGATTTATGCCCGGCGCTGCAGCGGCCGCGGCGGATGTCCTGCGGACGTGTGGTGCCGGAGAGCAGAGCAGGCACCCAGTCGCACAGCTCAATCCAGGAGGCCGCAGCCTGCGCAACGGCGCTGTCTTCGCGGGTAACGTGCAGGATTTTGGCCCAGAACCACTCGCTGGAATATATGCCGCCAATATAGCGGGAGTAGTCTTCTTTGCCCGGCTGGTGGCACAGGCGGGTGATGGCTTCGGCCTCTTCCACCGCGGTGTGGTCTTTCCACAGCACGAACATGGCGTTCGGGTTGTCGGCAAACTCTTCTTTGAGCGCCAGGACGTTACCGTCGGCATCAATAGGCGCAGGCGTTGAGCCGGTGCTATCGACGCCAATACCGACGACGTCGGCGCGTTGTGCGCTGGAGAGTTCACCCAGTACGCCTTTCAGCGCGGCTTCCATGGATTCGATATAGTCGCGCGGGTGGTGGCGAAAACGGTTATTTGGCGCGTCGCAGAAACGCCCTTCCTGCCAGCGTGGATACCATTCGACGCTGGTCGCGATCTCTTCGCCCGTCGCACAATCTACCGCCAGGGCGCGGACTGAATCACTACCAAAATCGAGGCCAATTGCGATTGCCATCGTGTTACTCCATCTCAAAGAATACGTGATAGTGAAACAGTAGATATCCCCGCAAAAAACCGTCAGGCTGGAACCGCTAATCTTATGGATTATCTTGCTGTGACTGTTCAAAGTGTGACGCCGTGCAAATATTCAATGTGGACTTTTCTGCCGTCCTTATAGACACTTCAGTTGTTATCCTGAAGGTGGCGTCTAGCAGGGTTTATTCTCTAAATGCCTTGTTCATCAAGGGATGTCTGTCACTCCTTCCTCGCTGCATCGACAGCACGGCATGGATAACGCTAAAAAGCGGAGTATGGATAATTGGTTTCTTAAGAGCGAAGCGAGAGCGAGCAGAAATGGCTGAAATGCAAAACGATCCCCTGCTACCGGGCTACTCCTTTAACGCCCATCTGGTCGCGGGTTTAACGCCGATTGAAGCCGGTGGTTATCTGGATTTCTTTATCGACCGTCCGCTGGGGATGAAAGGGTTTATCCTCAACCTGACGGTGCGTGGTGAAGGGGTGATTGAGAACCAGGGCAAGCAGTTCGTCTGCCGTCAGGGCGATATGCTGCTGTTTCCGCCGGGCGAAATTCACCACTATGGCCGTCACCCGGATGCCAGTGAGTGGTATCACCAATGGGTCTATTTCCGCCCGCGCGCCTACTGGCACGAGTGGCTGAACTGGCCCGCTATCGTCGCGCAAACTGGTTTTTATCGCCCGGACGAGGCGCATCAAACGGAAATTTCTGAACTGTTTGGCAAGATAATCGACGCCGGGCAGGGAATTGGGCGCTACTCGGAGCATCTGGCGATTAACCTGCTGGAACAGTTGCTGCTGCGCCGCATGGAAGCCATCAATGAATCGCTGCATCCCCCGATGGATAACCGTGTGCGCGATGCGTGCCAGTACATCAGCGACCACCTTGCTGATAGCCACTTTGATATTGCAAGCGTGGCGCAGCACGTCTGCCTGTCGCCGTCGCGCCTGTCGCACCTGTTCCGCCAGCAGCTTGGCGTCAGCGTGCTGAGCTGGCGCGAGGATCAGCGCATCAGCCAGGCCAAGCTACTGCTTAGCACCACGCGAATGCCTATCGCCACCGTGGGGCGCAACGTCGGCTTTGAAGATCAGCTCTATTTTTCCCGCGTATTTAAAAAATGCACCGGCGCGAGTCCCAGCGAATTTCGCGCGGGGTGTGAATAAAAAGTAAAGAAAAGGAAATGCGGTGTGTTGGTTTTTGTCTTTGCCAGTAAACTCTAAAGACAATTGAAGGCTTGACGATGGGGGAGACGCTCTGGAGAATCCCTGCTTCGTTTTCAAACCGGGCACACTATGCAAGCACTGCTGGAACACTTTATTACTCAGTCCACAACCTACTCGCTGATTGCGGTGGCGCTGGTGGCGTTTCTGGAATCACTGGCGCTGGTGGGGCTGATTCTGCCAGGCACCGTGATGATGGCGGGGCTGGGGGCGCTTATTGGCAGCGGCGAGGTGAATTTCTGGCAGGCGTGGTTGGTGGGTATTATTGGCTGCCTGCTGGGTGACTGGGTCTCTTTCTGGCTGGGATGGCGCTTTAAAAAGCCGCTGCATCGCTGGTCATTTATGAAGAAAAACAAATCGCTGCTGGATAAAACCGAACATGCGCTGCATCAGCACAGCATGTTCACTATCCTGGTGGGCCGTTTTGTCGGCCCGACGCGCCCGCTGGTGCCGATGGTGGCCGGTATACTCGACCTGCCGATCGCCAAGTTTATCACCCCCAATATCATTGGCTGCGTGCTGTGGCCACCGCTTTACTTCCTGCCGGGCATTCTGGCCGGAGCGGCAATCGACATTCCTGCGGATGAACACAGCGCCAGCTTTAAATGGCTGCTGCTGGCGGCGGCGCTGCTGCTGTGGGTAGCGGGATGGCTGTGCTGGCGCTTATGGCGCAGCGCCAAAGAGAATCATGACCGCCTGAGCGCGCTGTTAACGCGTCAGCGTCTGCTGTTGCTGGCCCCGCTGGTGCTGGGCGTTGGCGTGGTGGCGCTGGTAAGCGTGATTCGTCACCCGCTGATGCCGGTGTATATCGAGATTTTGCGGAAGGTGGTGGGGCTGTAGTGTGCCGGATAAAGCATCGCTGCCATCCGGCAGAACATCACGCCCGAATGCCAAGCAGCGCGGACGCGCTGGCTTTCCCGCTCAATAACGCCTGCGTATCGCCGTCCCAGGCGATACGCCCTTCCGCAACGACCATCGCGCGCTGTGCAATCCTTGCGGCGTCCTCTACGCTGTGCGAAACCATCAGCAACGTTAAGTTTTGCCGCTGACACACTTCATCAACCAGCTGCAGCATCTCCTGCCGTAGCGCCGGGTCAAGCGCCGAGAACGGTTCATCCAGCAGTAAAATCGGCTGCTCGCGCACCAGACACCGCGCCAGCGCCGCGCGTTGACGTTGGCCGCCGGAGAGCTCACCGGGTAGCCTGTCCAGCATGGACTCAATGCCCATCTGCCCGGCAATCACCTGTAACTTTCGCTTCTGCTCCGCGGTGAGCGACAGGCGCGGGCTCATGCCCAGCCCAATGTTCTGGCGCACGGTCAGGTGACTGAAGAGGTTATTTTCCTGAAACAGCATCGACACCGGGCGCTGCGACGGCGGCGTATGGGTATGCACTCGGCCTTCAAGCATCAGCGTGCCGCTGGCCGGCGTGAGAAAGCCGGCAATCAGGTTCAGCAGCGTGGATTTCCCCGCGCCGCTAGGGCCGAGGATTGCCACTTTCTCGCCCTGGGCAATCGAGGCGTTAAAGCGCATCGGCAGGTGCTGGTAAAGCCAGGTGACATCATTCAGTTTTAACATGGCGTCCGGGTAACTTTTCAATAACGGTGAACAGCAGGAAGCAGAGCAGCAGCAAAATCAGCGCGGTCACCGCGCCATCCTGGCTGCGGTAGGCGCCAATTTGCTGATAGAGATAAAACGGCAACGTGCGGAAATTTTCATTGCCAAACAGCGCCACGACGCCGAAATCACCTATCGACAGCACGCAGGCAAAGGCCAGCGCCTGCGCCAGCGGGCGTTTCAGGGCGCGAAGCTCAACCACTTTCAGTCGATTAAAGCCAGAAAGCCCCAGCGATTCACACAGGATGCTGTAGCGGGCGGTAATATCGCGCATCGGCGTTTCCAGCACTTTAAGGGCATAAGGCACCGCCATCAGGGCGTTGGTGAAAATCACAATACCGTCGGCAGAGTCGGGCAGACCAACGGTGTTGTTGAGCAGCAGGAAGAAGCCGGTGGCCAGCACGATGCCCGGCATGGCGAGGATCAGCATGCCGCTCAGCTCCATCGCCTGCCCGGCCAGCGGCTGGTTGCGGGCGCGCAGCTCGCGGCTGCTCCATAGCAGCATCATGGTCAGCACCACGCAGAGAACCCCGGCGGCAACGGCGATGCGCAATGAGGTGCCAAGCGCCTGCCAGAGTACCGGCTGGGTAAAGACCTGGAACATCGATGGATTCACCCCATCAATCACTACTGCCAGCAGCGGCGGTAGCAGCAGCAGTAGGGTGAGAATAATCAACAGGGTGTCGGTTATTCGGCTGTGCCAGCGGTCGTCCGGATCGCGCCAGCCGTGAACCTGGCTATTACCTACGGCGATGGCTCGACTCAACCGTTGGCTCAGCAGCACCAGCATCAGGCAGCAACCCATCTGGATAAGCGCCAGCATCGCGGCGCGCGCGGGGTCGTAGTCAAAGTTCAGGGACTGGTAGATAGCAAGTTCGATGGTAGTCGCCGAAGGCCCACCGCCGAGCGACAGTACGGTAGCAAAGCTCGCGAAACAGAGCATGAAAATCAGCGTGGCGATGGGGAGGAGCTGTCGGCGCATCCACGGCCATTCCACCAGGCGGAAAAACGGGTAACCACGCATGCCTAATTGAGCGGCAAGCTGGCGCTGCTCGCCGGGGATTTGCTCCAGCGCCTGTAATAGCAGGCGGGTCGCCATTGGCATATTAAAGAACACGTGTGCGAGCAGAATGCCCTGCAGACCGTAAGGCGAGAAGCGCCACTGCCAGCCAAGCCAGGCAAAAAGCTGGGACAGCCAGCCCTGACGTCCGTACACACTTAGAATGCCGAAGACGGCGACCAGCACCGGGAGAATCAACGTCATGGCGCACAGCCGCAGCAGCAGCGCGCGGCCAGGGAAACGCCGTCGGTAAAGCGCTCGGGCCAGGAAAATAGCGGGTACGACTGACAGCAGCGCCGACAGGAACGCCTGCCAGAAGGAGAAGCGCACCACGTGCCACAGGTAGCTATCGCCGAGCAGCGTTGACCACGATGTTTCCGGCGCGTTCAACCACAGCGCCAGAAACGCCGCCAGCGCGACGGCAACCATCAGCGTGGTTGCCGTTAGCCCTGGATACAGCCAGCGGGGAATTAGCGGCTGGCTGCGCGAAGCCATGCGTTAATCCAGTTTTGACGTTCGGTGGCCACCTGCTGTGGGGTAAATTCCAAAGAGGTTTGCGGTTTCACCAGACTATTAAAGCCTTCAGGCAGCGTGACGTTGGTCACCGGATACATCCAGTTGCCGGTTGGAATGGTGTTCTGGAAGGCCGGAGAAACCATAAACTTCAGGAACTCATCGGCCAGCTTCTGCTGTTTGCTGGCCGCGGTTTTGGCCGCGACTTCCACCTGCAGATAGTGGCCTTCGCTAAAGTTCGCCGCCGCGTAGTTATCTTTCTTCTCATCGATGATGTGGTACGCCGGAGAGGTGGTGTAGCTCAGCACCAGGTCACTTTCCCCTTTCAGGAACAGGCCATAGGCTTCGCTCCAGCCTTTGGTCACGGTGACCGTTTTCGCCGCCAGCTTCTGCCAGGCTTCTGGCGCTTTGTCACCGTAGACTTTTTGCATCCACAGCAGCAGGCCGAGACCCGGCGTGCTGGTGCGCGGATCTTCATAAATCACGCGCCATTTCTGGTCGCTTTCGACCAGCTCTTTCAGGCTTTTCGGTGGGTTCTTCAGCTTGTTTTTGTCGTAGACGAAGGCGAAGTAGCCGTAGTCGAACGGCACGAAGGTGTCGTTGTTCCAGCCGCCTGGTACGGTCACGGCATCCGTTGGGACGTTGCTTTTGGCGAACAGCCTGGTGTCGGTTGCGGCCTGTAGCAGGTTGTTATCGAGCCCCAGCACCACGTCGGCTTTGCTGTTTTTGCCTTCCATGCGCAGGCGGTTGAGCAGCGAAACGCCATCTTCCAGCGCCACGTACTTCAGCTCGCAGTTGCAATTGGCTTCAAACGCTTTTTTCACTGCCGGGCCCGGGCCCCAATCAGCCGAAAAAGAGTCGTAGGTATAGACGGTCAGTACAGGCTTGGCGAGGGCCGGAGCGGCAACCAGCACCAGCAGGGGGAGTAATTTTTTGAGCACTTTGCACCTTTATAAAATGGTGGCAAAGGATTTTGAGTTAGCCTCAAATCCCTTCGCCGGGATTATCCGGATCAGGTTCGACGGGTATTTTCTCAGCCCATACACTTCATCCTTCGCGCTGTCTCTGCGTTGGCTACGCTCGCTCGCCCCAGTCACATAGTTATCTATGCTCCTGGGGACTCACTCACTTGCCGCCTTGATACAGCACGAATTATTTTGTGTATGTTTATCAGCACCCCGTTGAGAACGGCACATTGTAATGATTACGTGAATAAATCAAAAGCCTTAAGGATCCGGCGGTGCAAACCAGGCGGATTTAAAGTCGAACCAGCCGAGGGTGTTCATGCGAACGCCGCGCATACTGCGCTGGCCTTGTAGCATCAGCCAGTGGTGGATCAGCGGCACAATAGACTGATTTGCCAGCAGACTTTGGCACCAGTCAGGCAGCGACAGCTCCCCCGCGCGCCAGCGCTGCGCGTCCTGTTCCCAGTCGATGGGGATACAGTGGCGAATCAGCGGGACTTCATAAAGATAGGCAAAGAGTGAGAAATCGAGCGGCAGCGTAAAGTTGGCGCTGTTAAGCCAGATATCGCTGACCACCTCGCCGCGGTGCCACTCATCATAGTCCACTTCCTGAATAACCAGCTTGACCTGATGCGCCGCCAGCAGCGCTTCCATTATCTGGCCGATAGTCCGGTGTTCAACATGATCGCGATAGTAGGTGAGGGTGACCGACTCAAGACCTGCCGGTTTCTCACAGGTGTGGCTACGGGCATGGTGCCAGCGGGGCAGCAGGCCGTAGGCCGGGAACCAGTGGCTCTGGTGCTGCTCGCCTGCGTGATACAGCAGGTTGTTCGGGTGGAAAATGTGGCTCAGCCACTGTCGTACTGCCGGGTTGTTGCCGCGCGAACTGCGTGCGTCAAACAGCAGATAGTAGCAGCCCTCTTCGAGACGGCTTTCCACTGCCTTTTCGCTCTGGGTGGTGCCCTGAAGCGTCAGGCCGCCGTTCGGTTCTTCGCTGATTTCTGGCAGTACCCAAACGTTCACCTCGTCAATCAGCGCCCGGAAACCGAAGTAGTCGTCAAAGGCGTGGATCTTCAGCTGGTTCTGGTTGTTGCGGGCGACCGCATACGGCCCGGTCCCCACCGGCATGCGCGAGAAGTCGCTGAGCGATTGCCATTCGCGGGGCAGGATCATCGCCGATACCTGGCCGAACAACCACGGCAGCCAGCGATCGGGCTCGCTCAGATGCACGTCGAGCGTCCAGGCGGTAGGAGAATGAATGCGCGTGATGTTGGAAAAGAGCGATAGCGTCATGCTGCGATGCAGCGAACTGATGACGTCTTCCATTTCCAGTTCGCGACCGTGATGAAAATGAATGCCGGGGCGCAAGTAAAAACGCCAGTGTAATGGGGAAATGGCCTGCCAATGGTGCGCAATATCCGCTTCCAGTTCCCCATTTACCTCGTTTACTCGGGTCAGTGCGCTGAATATCTGCCGCGCGATATGGGTTTCCGAGCGTCTAAGCGCCGTTCCAGGCAGTAAATTGTGCATCGGGCGATAGTAAAGCACCCGCAGAATATGCCGCCCCTGACGGAAGCTGCGGCCAAGATGCGACACCAGCATCTGGCGCACCGCCGCCTTATCGCCGACTAACTGTACCAGTTGATCGATCCTATCCTGCTCGAGCAAATCTTCCGCGCGCTGTTGCTGAAGCGCCAGCCCGGTATAAAGGAAAGTCAGCTTAGAGCGCTTGCCGCGCCCGGCTTCCGCCTCCCAGGTCAACCATCCGCGTGCCTCCATGGTGTTTAAAAGCGTACGCATATGACGGCGAGAGCAGTTCAGCAGCTCGGCCAGTGAGTTGAGCGTGGTTTCCTGTGATTTTCCCTCACAGCACTGCCACAAACGGATGAACTGCTGCTGTAATCGACCTGAAGGCATAAAAGGGGAACTCCTGATAAAAACTCAGCAATTTATTAATCCCTATATTAAGCCAATAATTGATTTCGATGAAGCGAAGGGGAAATGAGGAGGTCACCATGTATCAGTTCTACCGGCGTTATTTCTCTGCCACCAAAAATGTTTCCTGGCTGGCCCGTCAGGCGACTGCACAGCGGCTTGAAGTGCTGAACTATCTGATGCAATGGGAAGTTACGAACCCGACCTCTGAGTATTAATTCGCCTAATCATGTGTGACTGAGTATTTGCCAGCAGGTATCATCTGCTGGCTTTTTTTTATTCTTTCGCGAAAGGATTTCTGATGCTCTGGTTAATGACGATGGGACGACGTCTCAACGGTGTGTATGCCGCCTTTATGCTGGTGGCGTTTATGATGGGCGTGGCGGGGGCGTTGCAGGCGCCAACGCTGAGCCTGTATCTCAGTCGAGAAGTTGGGGTGCAGCCGTTCTGGGTAGGGCTGTTCTACACCGTCAATGCTATCGCCGGGATCGTCGTCAGCCTGGGGCTGGCAAAACGATCCGATAACCGGGGTGCCCGACGTAAGCTGATTATGTTCTGCTGCCTGATGGCGGTGGGCAACGCGCTGCTTTTCGCCTTCAACCGCCACTACCTGACGCTGATTACCTGCGGCGTGCTGTTGGCTTCCATCGCCAATGCGGCGATGCCGCAGCTGTTTGCGCTGGCGCGTGAATATGCCGATAGCTCGGCGCGTGAAGTGGTGATGTTCAGCTCGGTGATGCGTGCGCAGCTGTCGCTGGCGTGGGTGATTGGCCCGCCGCTGGCCTTTATGCTGGCGCTCAACTATGGCTTTACCGCCATGTTCTCTATTGCCGCCGTGATTTTCGTGATTAGCCTGACGCTGATTGCTCTGACGCTACCGTCGGTGGCGAGGGTCGAACAGCCCGCCGACGTGGTGCAGAATCAGATTAGCGGCTGGAAGGACAGCAACGTGCGGATGCTGTTTATTGCCTCCACGCTGATGTGGACCTGCAACACCATGTATATCATTGATATGCCGCTGTGGATCAGTAGCGATCTCGGTCTGTCGGATAGCCTGGCGGGGATCCTGATGGGGACGGCGGCGGGGTTGGAAATTCCGGCGATGATCCTCGCGGGTTACTACGTGAAGCGCTTTGGTAAGCGGCGGATGATGGTGACGGCGGTAGCCGCCGGGGTGCTGTTCTACGTCGGGCTGATCTTCTTCCACAGCCACACGTCGCTGCTGGTGCTCCAGCTGTTTAACGCGGTGTTTATCGGTATTGTTGCCGGGATTGGCATGCTGTGGTTCCAGGACCTGATGCCGGGGCGTGCGGGGGCAGCGACCACGCTGTTTACCAACAGCATTTCAACCGGGGTGATTCTGGCGGGGATTATTCAGGGGGCGCTGGCGCAGAGCTTTGGCCATTTCTCGGTGTACTGGGTGATTGCCGGGATTTCGCTGGTGACGCTGGTGATGACCGGGCGGGTGAAGGACGTTTAGTCTGGAGCCGTCCCGCCTTATCTGGGCTGGTAGCCCGGATAAGGCGCGAACGCGCCACCTCCGGGGAGGCAGCGGCGTTACGGATTACTGCATAAACGCCGGCTGCTTGTTTTCGTAAGCCGAAATAGCGTCTTCGTGTTGCAGCGTCAGGCCAATGCTATCCAGCCCGTTCAACATGCAGTGACGACGGAAGTCGTCAATCTTAAAGCTGTAGGATTTCTCCCCCGCTTTAACCACCTGCGCTTCCAGATCCACTTCAAACGTAATGCCCGGGTTGGCTTTCACCAGCGCAAACATCTCGTCCACCTGTGCATCGCTCAATGTCACCGGCAGCAACTGGTTATTAAAGCTGTTGCCGTAGAAGATATCGGCGAAGCTTGGGGCAATGACCACTTTAAAACCGTAATCGGTCAGCGCCCACGGTGCGTGCTCGCGTGATGAACCACAGCCGAAGTTTTCGCGCGCCAGCAAAATGGAAGCACCTTTGAACTCAGGGAAGTTCAGCACGAACTCAGGGTTCGGCTGCTCGCCTTTGTCGTCGAGGAAGCGCCAGTCGTTGAACAGGTGCGCGCCAAAACCGGTGCGGGTCACTTTCTGCAAAAACTGTTTTGGAATGATGGCATCGGTATCGACGTTCGCGGCATCCAGAGGCACCACCAGTCCCGTATGTTGGGTAAATTTCTCAGCCATGATGGTGTTTCCTTATTTCAAGCTACGAATGTCGGCGAAATGGCCGGTTACCGCGGCCGCTGCGGCCATGGCCGGGCTAACCAGATGGGTACGACCACCGCGGCCCTGACGGCCTTCAAAGTTACGGTTGCTGGTAGAAGCACAGCGCTCGCCTGGGTTCAGACGGTCGTTGTTCATTGCCAGACACATAGAACAGCCCGGCAGACGCCATTCAAAACCGGCTTCGATAAAGATCTTATCCAGACCTTCTGCTTCCGCCTGCGCTTTCACCGGGCCGGAGCCAGGCACGACCAGCGCCTGTACGCCTGGGGCGACTTTACGGCCTTTGGCGATTTCCGCCGCCGCGCGTAAATCTTCAATACGCGAGTTGGTGCAGGAGCCAATAAACACTTTGTCGATAGCCACGTCGGTCAACGGGATACCGGATTTCAGACCCATATACGCCAGCGCTTTTTCCGCGGAGGCGCGTTCAACCGGGTCGCTGAACGATGACGGGTCCGGAATGTTGTCATTCACGGAAATCACCTGGCCTGGGTTAGTGCCCCAGGTCACCTGCGGCGCAATCTCTTCCGCCTGCAGGGTAACCACCGTATCGAAGGCCGCGCCGTCGTCGGTTTGCAGGGTTTTCCAGTAGGCGACGGCTTCGTCAAAATCTTTGCCTTTCGGCGCGTGCAGACGGCCTTCCACATAGTTGAAGGTCGTCTGGTCTGGCGCAACCAGGCCCGCTTTCGCCCCCATCTCAATAGCCATGTTGCACAGGGTCATACGGCCTTCCATGCTCAGGTCGCGAATCGCCTGACCGCAGAATTCCACCACGTGGCCGGTGCCGCCTGCGCTACCGGTTTTACCGATAATTGCCAGCACGATGTCTTTGGCGGTGATACCCGGTGCGGCTTTGCCGTTCACTTCAATCTTCATGGTTTTGGCGCGACCCTGCTTCAGGGTCTGGGTTGCCAGCACGTGTTCCACTTCGGAGGTGCCGATACCAAACGCCAGCGCGCCGAATGCGCCGTGCGTCGCGGTATGGGAGTCGCCGCAGACGATGGTCATGCCCGGCAGGGTAACGCCCTGTTCTGGCCCCATGACGTGGACGATGCCCTGATACGGGTGATTCAGGTCATACAGTTCGACGCCGAATTCGTTGCAGTTCTTAATCAGCTCCTGCATCTGGATACGCGCCATCTCGCCGGAGGCGTTGATGTCTTTGGTCTGCGTAGAGACGTTGTGATCCATGGTGGCGAAGGTTTTACCCGGCTGACGCACCGGACGATTGTGCGCGCGCAGGCCGTCAAACGCCTGCGGTGAAGTCACTTCATGCACCAGGTGGCGGTCGATATACAGCAGCGGCGTTTCGTTTGGCGCTTCGTAAACCACGTGAGCATCAAACAATTTTTCGTATAAGGTCTTCGCCATGATTACACCCCTTCGGCAACATAGCGGGCGATGATGTCGCCCATTTCATCGGTACTGACTGCCGCGGCGCCGCGCGCTAAATCACTGGTTCGTACGCCTTCTTCCAGTGCGCGGTTAATGGCATTTTCAATGGCGGTGGCCGCGTCGTTGGCGTCCAGGCTGTAGCGCAGCAGCAGCGCCAGAGAGAGGATCTGCGCAATCGGGTTAGCGATGTTTTTGCCAGCGATATCCGGAGCCGAGCCGCCGGCCGGTTCGTACAGGCCAAAGCCTTCTTCATTCAGGCTGGCAGACGGCAACATACCCATAGAGCCGGTGATCATCGCGCACTCGTCGGAGAGAATGTCGCCGAACAGGTTAGAGCACAGCACCACGTCGAACTGTGACGGGTCTTTAATCAGCTGCATGGTGGCGTTGTCGATGTACATATGTGCCAGCTCAACGTCGGCATACTCTTTGCCGATTTCGCTGACGATTTCGCGCCACAGAATGGAGGACTGCAGCACGTTGGATTTATCGATAGAGGTCACTTTGTGACGGCGCTTGCGCGCAGATTCAAACGCGATACGGGCGATACGTTCGATCTCAAAGCGGTGATATACCTCGGTATCAAACGCTTTTTCGTGCTGACCGCTGCCTTCACGACCCTTCGGCTGACCGAAGTAGATACCGCCGGTCAGTTCGCGGACGCACAGGATATCGAAGCCGTTAGCGGCGATATCGGCACGCAGCGGGCAGAACTCTTCCAGCCCCTGGTACAGTTTCGCTGGACGCAGGTTGCTGAACAGCTTGAAGTGTTTACGCAGCGGCAGCAGTGCGCCGCGTTCTGGCTGCTGGTTTGGCGGCAGATTTTCCCATTTAGGGCCGCCCACGGAACCAAACAGAATGGCGTCAGCCTGGTCGCAGCCTTCAACGGTCGCCTGTGGCAGCGGTTCGCCGTGACGGTCGATGGCGATGCCGCCAACATCGTAATGGCTGGTGGTAATGCGCATATCAAAACGTTGGCGCACGGCTTCCAGTACTTTCAATGCCTGTGTCATGACTTCAGGGCCAATACCGTCACCTGGTAACACAGCAATATGGTAATTCTTCGACATTACACGGTTTCCTTGTTGTTCTCGTTATTCTTAACTTTGCGTTGCAATTCTTTTTCAACTTCAGCGGCGCGCCAGATGTTGTTCAGCACGTGAACCATTGCTTTTGCGGAGGATTCCACGATGTCCGTCGCCAGACCGACGCCGTGGAAGCGGCGACCGTTATAGTTAACGACGATATCGACCTGACCCAGCGCGTCTTTGCCCTGGCCTTTGGCGTTCAGGTCATATTTCACCAGCTCAACGTCGTAGCCGGTGATACGGTTAATCGCCTGGTAAATCGCATCAACCGGGCCGTTACCGTTCGCGGCTTCGGCTTTGGTTTCTTCACCGCAGGCCAGCTTCACGGAGGCGGTGGCAATATCACTGGAGCCTGACTGCACGCTGAAGTAATCCAGGCGGAAATGCTCTGGCTCTTCCTGCTGCTTATTGATGAACGCCAGTGCTTCCAGGTCGTAATCGAAGACCTGACCTTTTTTGTCCGCCAGCTTCAGGAACGCGTCGTACAGGTGGTCCATGTTGTAGTCGGTATCTTTGTAGCCCATCTCTTCCATGCGGTGCTTCACCGCAGCACGGCCAGAGCGGGAGGTCAGGTTCAACTGGACCTGGTTCAAACCGATGGACTCAGGGGTCATGATTTCGTAGTTTTCGCGGTTCTTCAGCACGCCGTCCTGGTGGATACCGGAGGAGTGGGCGAACGCGCCGGTACCGACGATAGCTTTGTTGGCCGGGATCGGCATGTTGCAGATCTGGCTGACGGTCTGGCTGGTACGCCAGATTTCGTTATGGTTGATGGCGGTGTGCACGTTCATGATGTCTTTGCGCACTTTAATCGCCATGATCACTTCTTCCAGCGAGCAGTTGCCTGCGCGCTCGCCGATGCCGTTCATCGCGCCTTCAACCTGACGAGCGCCCGCGTGGACCGCTGCCAGAGAGTTACCGACCGCCATGCCCAGGTCATCGTGGGTGTGAACGGAGATAATCGCTTTATCGATGTTTGGGACGCGTTCGTACAGGCCGGTAATAATGTTGGAGAACTCAAACGGCAGGGTGTAGCCGACGGTATCTGGAATGTTGATGGTGGTGGCACCGGCGTTAATCGCCGCTTCTACCACGCGTGCCAGCTGATCAATTGGGGTACGACCGGCATCTTCACAGGAGAACTCAACGTCGTCGGTGTAGTTACGTGCGCGTTTCACCATATACACCGCGCGCTCAATCACTTCATCCAGCGTGCTGCGCAGCTTGGTGGCGATGTGCATCGGAGAGGTGGCAATAAAAGTATGGATACGGAATGCTTCCGCGACTTTCAATGACTCGGCGGCAACGTCAATATCCGCCTCTACGCAGCGAGCCAGCGCACAAACACGGCTGTTTTTAATGTTGCGCGCGATGGTTTGTACTGATTCAAAATCGCCCGGAGAAGAGACCGGAAACCCGACTTCCATCACGTCAACGCCCATACGTTCGAGGGCAAAAGCAATCTGCAACTTCTCCTTCACGCTCAGGCTTGCCTGTAATGCCTGTTCACCATCACGTAAGGTCGTATCAAAAATAATGACTTGCTGGCTCATGGTTTAGGTCCTTGGTTAACTTGGGGCGCCTTGCTACGAGCATAAAAAAACCCGCGCAGCGGCGCGGGTTTTTCGTTTACTGATGATGACTTAACGTTGAACGTCGCACACCAGCCTACCGCGCACAGAAGAGGCGTTTAGTAGTAGTAGGCCGTTGAAGCGAGTGGTACGGAACATGTCATCATTCTCCAGATGAATTCGATATGCTTTTAGTGGTACTGGATATGGTTTCTGATGTCAACCCTGGCAGGTGAAATGAAGCCGATTTCGTTATCAAACCGAAACGGTAGAATTAGCTAATTGTGCTGAAGGAGGTCGCATTTTATAGATGATCGTTTCATGCGTTGATTCATGACTTTCATATTTTGTCGCATTTAAACATGAATCATCGCAAACGCTCATGAGTTTGACATTTTTGAGGTTTCGATCTATCTCTATGATAAATATATGGTTGTTGTTCTTTTTCTGTTGTGTTGTGAATTTAAGAGAACTCTTTTTGATATAAAATGTTAATTATTAAAGCCAGTAAAATAAAACACTTTAATAATACTTAATATATTCGTCCGATTTTGGAATGTTGTCTATTCGCGCAATCTATGGGTAAACTACATGACATTCACTTGGTGATATTGATGGGTTTGAATTTTGCTCATCAGCAAACTTGCCTTGTTATCTTTATATATTCCTATTTTTTATTGAATTCTCTTTTTTGGATCTTATATGCATGGTAAATCATATAGCCTCAGTTTATTTTTGCTATTTAGCAAAGGGAGTTTTGTATGACATTGGAGTCTGATAGCGTCATTAATGCGCCGGAGCAGCAGCGCACATCAATAAATGAAGGAAATAAACCCCAGCTGCGGATGGTGGATTTAAATTTGCTGACCGTATTTGACGCGGTGATGCAAGAACAAAACATTACTCGCGCCGCTCATATTCTTGGAATGTCACAGCCTGCGGTCAGTAACGCTGTCGCTCGTTTGAAAGTGATGTTTAATGATGAATTATTTGTGCGGTATGGCCGCGGTATTCAGCCGACAGCACGTGCCTTCCAGCTGTTTGGTTCTGTCCGCCAGGCGTTGCAGCTCGTGCAAAATGAATTGCCGGGTTCTGGTTTTGAACCATTAAGCAGTGAGCGAGTATTTAATCTTTGCGTATGCAGCCCTCTGGATAACTATTTAACTTCAATCATTCTTAATAAAGTAAGTGAAGTAGCGCCGCATATTCATATGGTTTTCAAATCGTCATTAAATCAAAATACTGAACATCAGCTGCGCTATCAGGAAATCGAGTTTGTGTTGGGCTATGAAGAGTTCCGTCGCCCTGAATTTGCCTGTGTGCCGTTATTCAATGATGAAATGGTTCTGGTGGCGAGCGACAAGCATCCCCGTATACATGGACCGGTAACTGAAGCCGATATTTATAGCGAAGAACACGCCGTTGTTTCTCTGGATCGCTATGCATCGTTTAGCCAGCCTTGGTATGACACCATTGATAAGCAGGGTCGTATTGCCTATCAGGGAATGGCATTGATAAGCGTACTCAATGTTGTGTCCCAGACACAGCTGGTTGCCGTTGCTCCTCGTCGTCTGGCGGAAGAGTTTTCCGAGCAGTTGGGCCTACAGATTTTACCGTTGCCAATGAAGTTAAATAGCCGTACCTGCTATCTTTCCTGGCATGAAGCGGCAGGCCGTGATAAAGGCCATCAATGGATGGAAGAGTTACTGATTAGCGCGTGCCGTCCGCAGTAATAACCCGTCAGACAAACAGAGTGTTGATGCATTCTGTTTGTCTTGTTTTTTTATGATAATGAAAAATATTATGCTGTTATCACTCTCTGGCGGTGGGAGCAATAATGTGAAAAATGCAGGTTTTGCTGTAATGCCGCGTTTCGCCCGAGCATCTACGCTCTCTTTTTCCTGGCGTTGAAGTAATCATCCATCATTCTCCCTTTTCCCTTTATTTTTCCTCTTTTTAGTACGGCTTCTACTCCAGACGTGTGAATTGCCTGCCTTGTGGTGAGCGGTTATGTTAGTTCTTTACCGATAATTTAGCGTCGGCGGACAAATTCTTCCGTCGGGCGTATGGCGCAGAGAAATGAATTCTCGGGTCATTAAGAACAGAAGCCTGGAGGCAAACCATGGAGATGTTGTCTGGAGCCGAGATGGTCGTCCGATCGTTAATCGATCAGGGCGTGAAGCAGGTATTTGGCTACCCGGGAGGCGCTGTCCTCGATATTTATGACGCGCTACACACGGTGGGGGGTATTGACCATGTGCTGGTGCGCCATGAGCAGGCGGCGGTGCATATGGCCGACGGCCTGGCGCGTGCGACCGGCGAAGTCGGCGTTGTGCTGGTGACTTCCGGCCCTGGCGCGACCAACGCCATCACCGGTATTGCCACGGCCTATATGGACTCCATTCCACTGGTGGTACTTTCCGGCCAGGTTGCCACCTCGTTGATTGGCTATGACGCCTTCCAGGAGTGCGACATGGTCGGAGTGTCGCGACCGGTCGTCAAACACAGCTTCCTGGTGAAGCAGACCGAGGATATCCCCGGCGTGCTCAAAAAAGCATTCTGGTTAGCATCCAGCGGCCGACCTGGCCCGGTGGTGGTCGACTTACCGAAAGATATTCTGAACCCGGCGAATAAGCTGCCGTACGTCTGGCCGGATACGGTCAGCATGCGCTCCTACAACCCAACGACGACCGGGCATAAAGGGCAGATTAAACGCGCCCTGCAAACGCTCATCGCCGCGAAAAAACCGGTGGTGTATGTCGGCGGCGGGGTGGTGAACGCCGAGTGCCATACGCAGCTGCGTACGCTGATTGAAAAGCTGAACCTGCCTGTCGCTTCTTCACTGATGGGGTTAGGCGCTTTCCCGGCGACACATCGTCAGGCGCTGGGCATGCTGGGGATGCACGGTACCTATGAAGCTAACATGACCATGCATCACTCTGACGTGATTTTTGCCGTTGGGGTTCGTTTTGACGATCGCACAACCAACAATCTGGCGAAGTACTGCCCGGATGCCACCGTGCTGCATATTGATATCGATCCGACATCGATCTCTAAAACGGTTCCGGCAGATATTCCGATCGTCGGCGATGCGGGAATAGTACTGGATCAAATGCTGGAACTACTGGATCAGGAAAGCGCGGCGCAGCCGCTGGATGAGATCCGCGACTGGTGGCAGCAAATTGAACAATGGCGGGCGCGCCAGTGCCTGAAATACGATACTCAAAGCGCGCAGATCAAACCGCAGGCGGTAGTGGAAGCCATCTGGAAGCTGACCAACGGCGAGGCGTACGTCACCTCTGATGTGGGCCAGCACCAGATGTTTGCGGCGCTCTATTATCCGTTTGATAAACCTCGTCGCTGGATCAACTCTGGCGGTCTCGGCACCATGGGCTTCGGTTTGCCTGCGGCTCTTGGGGTGAAAATGGCGCTGCCAGATGAAACCGTAGTCTGCGTGACCGGCGACGGCAGTATTCAGATGAATATTCAGGAGCTGTCGACCGCGCTGCAGTACGAGCTGCCGGTGCTGATTCTGAACCTGAACAATGGTTATCTGGGAATGGTGAAGCAGTGGCAGGATATGATCTATTCTGGCCGTCACTCCCAGTCCTATATGCAATCGCTGCCGGACTTTGTCCGCTTGGCTGAGGCCTATGGTCATGTAGGCATTCGCATCACCGAACCATCCGAGCTTGAGAGCAAACTTGCGCAGGCGCTGGAGCAGGTGCGCAATAACCGCCTGGTATTTGTCGACGTTTGCGTCGATGGCAGCGAGCACGTCTACCCGATGCACATTCGCGGCGGGGCAATGGACGAGATGTGGCTGAGCAAAACGGAGAGAACCTGATTATGCGCCGGATATTATCTGTATTACTGGAAAACGAGTCCGGCGCGCTGTCGCGCGTGATTGGCCTCTTTTCACAACGTGGGTACAACATCGAAAGTCTGACCGTGGCGCCAACCGACGATCCGACGCTCTCTCGTATGACTATCCAGACGGTCGGTGACGAAAAAACCATCGAACAGATCGAAAAGCAGCTGCACAAGCTGGTGGACGTGCTGCGGGTGAATGAGCTGGGGCAGGGCGCGCATGTTGAACGCGAAATCATGCTGGTGAAAGTGCAGGCCAGCGGTTATGGTCGCGACGAGGTCAAGCGCAACACGGAAATCTTCCGCGGGCAGATTATCGACGTCACGCCATCGCTCTATACTGTTCAGCTTGCGGGCACGAGCGACAAGCTGGATGCGTTCCTCGCTTCACTGCGTGATGTGGCGAGAATCGTGGAAGTGGCACGTTCCGGCGTGGTCGGTTTGTCGCGCGGCGACAAGATTATGCGCTAATCACGTCTCATCGCTTTATCGTAGCCCGGCCAGACGTCGGGCTTTTTTTTGCGAAATCAGCAATAAGTGCGAAGAAAAGCTATTGCCGATGAGATCAATCTGCGTTTAGATGTTACGGATTATACTTATAAAGCAAGGGGCAATTGTGAAACTGGATGAAATCGCCCGGCTTGCCGGTGTTTCCCGAACCACCGCCAGCTATGTGATTAACGGTAAAGCGAAGCAGTATCGCGTCAGCGATAAAACTGTTGAAAAAGTGATGGCCGTTGTGCGTGAGCATAACTACCATCCTAACGCGGTAGCCGCCGGGCTGCGTGCAGGACGCACGCGTTCTATTGGGCTGGTCATTCCCGATCTGGAGAACACCAGCTACACGCGCATTGCTAACTATCTTGAACGCCAGGCACGCCAGCGTGGCTATCAACTGTTGATCGCCTGCTCGGAAGATCAGCCTGATAACGAAATGCGCTGCATTGAACACCTGCTGCAACGTCAGGTAGATGCGATCATCGTGTCAACATCGTTGCCGCCGGAGCATCCTTTCTACCAGCGTTGGGCGAACGATTCATTCCCGATTGTCGCGCTCGATCGTGCGCTCGATCGTGAACACTTCACCAGCGTCGTGGGCGCCGACCAGGATGACGCGGAAATGCTCGCCGCAGAACTGCGTACCTTCCCGGCAGAAACCGTCCTCTATCTTGGCGCGCTACCGGAACTGTCGGTAAGCTTCCTGCGCGAACAGGGCTTCCGTACAGCCTGGAAAGACGATCCGCGCGACGTACATTATCTTTATGCCAATAGCTATGAGCGTGAGGCGGCGGCGCAGCTGTTTGAAAAATGGCTGGAAACGCACCCGATGCCGCAGGCGCTGTTCACCACTTCATTTGCGTTGCTGCAAGGGGTGATGGACGTAACGCTGCGTCGTGAAGGGAAACTACCGACCGATCTGGCCATTGCCACCTTTGGCGACCACGAACTGCTCGACTTCCTGCAATGCCCGGTGCTTGCGGTTGCTCAGCGTCACCGCGATGTTGCAGAACGAGTGCTGGAGATAGTGCTGGCAAGCCTTGATGAGCCTCGTAAACCGAAGCCTGGCTTAAGCCGTATTCGTCGTAACCTCTATCGCCGCGGTAGTCTGAATCGCCGATAAGCAATACCTCAATGAAGGCTACACGCTGTGGCCTTCATTAGATAAAAACCCTATTTTCTTTAATATTAAGATAATTCTACATTTTAGTTAGCTTTCTATTTAATTCCCCTAATAAGATAGCGAAATAGCGTTTTTAATGTGAACGCAAAGTAAAAATATATTATTTCTGAATTATTTTGTTACATTCTCACGGCGGATTGCCGAAATAACAAACACTTCTTAGCTGGCCTACCAGAATAGGCTACTGGCCTGTCTTGAATTCCTCGTAAGGGCGCGCCGCAGGGACTGTTAACGAGCCACAGAATGTCCTAAAATGCCGCTCGCGTCGCAAACTGGCACTTTATATATTTTTTCGATGATATTTAGTTGCGTTAAAGCAATGTGAATGAGCCTGTATTTTTCTTACGGGTATTCATGGCGTTAATTTGCCTCGTCTGCTGGATAATTATTAATCAGGGCTATTGTCGGCCGCAAATAGTGGTTTTTTGGACTCTGTTGGCATTCATGCTGGCTTGACAAGCTTTTCCTCTGCTCCGTAAACTCCTTAAAGTGGGAATTTGTGGGGCAAAGTGGTAAATGGGGGTGAGGCTGGCATGTTCCGTGGGGCAACGTTAGTCAATCTCGACAGCAAAGGGCGTTTAGCCGTCCCTGTCCGATATCGGGACCAGCTTGTCGAGAGCGCTACCGGTCAAATGGTTTGTACCATTGACATTCATCACCCCTGCCTGCTGCTTTATCCTCTGCCCGAATGGGAAATTATCGAGCAAAAACTCTCGCGTTTGTCGAGCATGAACCCCGTTGAACGTCGCGTACAGCGACTGTTGTTAGGGCATGCTAGCGAATGTCAGATGGATAATGCCGGGCGATTATTGATTGCGCCGGTTTTACGGCAACATGCCGGATTGACCAAAGAAGTGATGCTGGTCGGGCAGTTCAACAAGTTTGAACTGTGGGATGAAACGGCCTGGTATCAACGGGTCAAGGAAGATATCGACGCTGAGCAATCTGCTTCAGGGGCGCTGTCGGAGCGATTGCAGGATTTGTCCTTATAAATATGATGGAAAATTTTAAACATACTACGGTACTGCTGGACGAGGCCGTTAACGGCCTGAATATTCGTCCTGACGGTATCTATATCGATGGCACTTTTGGTCGCGGTGGTCATTCGCGTCTTATCCTGTCGCAGCTTGGCGAGCAGGGGCGTTTGATTGCGATCGATCGCGATCCCGCAGCGATTGCGGTGGCTAAGACCATTGATGATCCACGCTTTTCCATCGTGCATGGTCCTTTCTCTGCGCTGGCGGACTACGTTGCCGAGCGCGACCTTGTTGGCAAGATCGACGGTATTCTTCTCGATCTTGGTGTTTCTTCACCGCAGCTTGATGACGCAGAACGCGGTTTCTCGTTTATGCGCGATGGCCCGCTGGACATGCGTATGGACCCAACCCGCGGTCAATCAGCAGCAGAATGGCTGCAAACGGCAGAAGAAGCGGACATTGCCTGGGTGATTAAAACCTTCGGCGAGGAACGTTTTGGCAAACGTATTGCCCGCGCCATTGTTGAACGCAATCGCGTTGAGCCGATGACCCGCACGAAAGAACTGGCGGAAGTTATCGCGGCGGCCATGCCGGTGAAAGACAAATTCAAACACCCCGCAACCCGTACCTTCCAGGCGGTGCGCATTTGGGTGAATAGTGAGCTGGAGGAGATAGAGCAAGCGCTAAAAAGCTCGCTTGGCGTGCTGGCCCCGGGTGGGCGGCTGTCAATCATCAGTTTCCATTCGCTGGAAGACCGCATTGTGAAACGCTTTATGCGTGAACAAAGCCGCGGTCCTCAGGTTCCGGCGGGGATCCCGATGACTGAAGAGCAACTCAGGAAGCTGGGTGGCCGTCATTTACGAGCATTAGGCAAGTTGATGCCGGGCGAAGATGAAGTGGCAGAGAATCCGCGTGCCCGTAGTTCAGTGCTGCGTATTGCAGAAAGGACGAACGCATGATCGGCAGAGTGACAGAAGCCCTAAGCAAAGTAACCGGGTCGTTAGGAAACGGCGAGCGCCATGCCTTGCCTGGCGTTATTCGCGACGACCTTTTGCAGTTTGGGAAGCTGCCACTCTGTCTGTTCATTTGCATTATTGTCACGGCGGTAACGGTGGTGACGACGGCTCACCATACTCGCCTGTTAACAGCCCAACGCGAACAGTTGGTGTTGGAGCGCGACGCGTTAGACATTGAGTGGCGAAACCTGATCCTCGAAGAGAATGCTTTGGGCGATCATAGCCGAGTTGAACGTATCGCTACCGAAAAGTTGCAGATGCAACATGTTGATCCATCAAAAGAAAACATTGTTGTTCAGAAATAAGGATTATTGCAACGCATGAAACCAGCGGCAAAAACGCTTAAGCCAAAACGTCAGGAAGAACAGGCCAACTTTATCAGTTGGCGTTTTGCGTTGCTTTGCGGCTGTATTTTTCTGGCGCTCGCGTTCCTGCTGGGACGCGCTGCCTGGCTACAAATTATTGCCCCGGATAAGCTGGTTCGCGAAGGCGATATGCGCTCCCTGCGCGTTCAGCAGGTTTCTACCTCCCGCGGCATGATTACCGACCGTTCAGGTCGTCCGCTGGCGGTGAGCGTGCCGGTGAAAGCTATCTGGGCCGATCCGAAAGAGCTGCACGAAGCGGGCGGCGTGGTGCTGAACAACCGCTGGAAAGCGTTGGCAGATGCCCTGAACATCCCGCTGGACCAGCTAGCAAACCGTATCAATACCAACCCACGCATGCGCTTTATCTACCTGGCGCGTCAGGTTAACCCTGATATGGCTGACTACATCAAAAAGCTCAAGCTGCCGGGGATTTATCTGCGTGAAGAATCTCGTCGTTACTACCCTTCAGGGGAAGTAACCGCTCACCTCATTGGCTTCACCAACGTCGACAGCCAGGGGATTGAAGGGGTTGAGAAGAGTTTTGATAAATGGCTTACCGGTCAGCCGGGTGAGCGTATTGTCCGTAAAGACCGTTATGGTCGCGTGATTGAAGACATCTCCTCAACCGACAGTCAGGCCGCCCATAACCTGGCGTTGAGCATTGATGAACGCCTGCAGGCGCTGGTTTATCGCGAATTGAACAACGCCGTGGCGTTTAACAAAGCGGAATCCGGCAGCGCCGTGTTGGTCGACGTGAGCACCGGTGAAGTGCTGGCGATGGCTAACAGCCCGTCTTACAACCCGAACAACTTTACCGGTACCGCGAAAGACACCATGCGTAACCGGGCCATTACCGACGTGTTTGAACCGGGTTCCACGGTGAAACCGATGGTAGTGATGACCGCGCTTCAGCGCGGCGTGGTGCGTGAAAACACCGTACTGAATACCATCCCTTACCGTATTAACGGCCACGAAATCAAAGACGTGGCGCGCTACAGCGAATTGACCCTGACCGGGGTACTACAGAAGTCGAGTAACGTCGGTGTTTCCAAGCTGGCGTTAGCGATGCCGTCCTCAGCGTTAGTAGATACTTACTCACGTTTTGGGCTGGGAAAAGCGACCAATTTGGGGTTGGTCGGAGAACGCAGTGGCTTATATCCTCAAAAACAACG
>NZ_CABTJS010000114.1:0-68456 GCF_902485085.1 uncultured Kluyvera sp. | reverse complement strand
GGTCAGGATCAGGCCCTGGAAGGTCCTGGTATCAAACTTTTGCATATGATTTCGTGCTGGATACGTGTGGATTTAAAGGAAGGAGTCAGTATACCCGCTGGCTGCGAGATATACAGTATGAAACGAGGTTGTTTAGACTAAATTGGGAAAAACAGGCCCGTTTTTACCACGAACCCACCCGTTTTAGCTCATGGAGAGATGTAAAAATCGGCCATCGGCATCGAAAGAGCAGACAAAACTTTCATTTCGCGCCGTATAGCCGCGGAGTTCATAACTGCCTTGAAAACGTTCAAACCCGGTGACATCAATTTTCTTCGTCGCGGTGTTATAGCGTTCAGCAGCATTGTCTTTGCACAATTGCTCCATAGAAAGCGAACGCTCGGGATTCACTCGCGCATTTTGTGATTTTTGCACAACCGGCGATTCGGCCGACGAGCACCCTGCAAGCACAATAAGCGCCAGCAAAGTAGAGAGAGACTTCATCATCATTATTTATCTTACCGGGCTGTTATTTTAGGCTTTACCCCTTCTTACCGCCGCATTGTGCGAAGATTGCGACACCATCACAAGTGCGGGGCGAGAAACTCGGAATTATCCAGTGAGATAGCTAACACTGGGGCGAGTCTGACCTTAGAACCTATCCCAGTAGGCGTAATTGTTGAAGCCAGTTTGAGGTCGTACAGCGCGCAGAAACCGGAGCGTACACGTAGTACGTGAGGATTTTGAGCACTGCACGACCTCAAAATGGCGAATAAAATAGCCTAATGGGATAGGTTCTTATTTATAGCGGAAAAATAGGTATCTAATGCAAGCAAAGATTAACTGGATTGAGAACTTACGCGGAATTGCCTGCCTGATGGTGGTGATGATCCATACCACGACCTGGTATATCACCCACCCGCACGACGTGAGTCCGCTAAACTGGGACTTTGCCAACGTCTTAAACTCCGCTTCCCGCGTCAGCGTGCCGCTTTTCTTTATGATTTCGGGCTACCTGTTTTTCGGCCCGCGTAGCGCCCAGCCGCGCCATTTTCTGCGCATTGCACTCTGCCTGTTGTTCTATAGCGCCGTCGCACTGCTGTTTATTGCCTCTTTTACCCATATCAGCGTTGAAGGCTCCTTGAAGCATATACTGCAAAAACCGGTGTTCTATCACCTGTGGTTTTTCTTCGCCATCATCGTTATTTACCTGGTTTCGCCGTTGATTGAGGTCAAAACCATTAGCGGCAAAATGTTGCTGGCGTTAATGGTCGTGATTGGCCTGGTGGCGAACCCCAATACCGTTTCGCTAAGCGCTCACGGCGTCGAATGGCTGCCAGTCAATTTGTATATCAACGGCGATACGTTCTATTACGTTATTTACGGGCTACTAGGACGTGCAATTGGCATGGTGGAAACCGATAAAAAAGGTCTGTCCTGGTGCTGCGCGCTGCTGTTTGCGGCCTCCGTATGGGTTATCTCACGGGGTACGCTGCACGAACTGCAATGGCGCGGTAACTTCGCCGATACCTGGTACGTCTACTGCGGCCCGATGGTCTTTATCTGCGCCACATCGCTGCTGACGTTGGTTAAAAACACCCTGAACGCGCGAGTGCTTCCGGGACTCGGGTTTATTTCAAAACATTCGCTGGGTATTTATGGCTTTCACGCGCTGATTATTTACGCCTTACGTACCGGCGGTCTGGAATTAAAACGCTGGCCGGCCCTGGATATTTTCTGGATATTCAGCGCAACGCTTGCCGGGAGCCTTGTGCTTTCTATGCTGCTACAGCGTATCGATACTCGTAGGCTGGTCAGCTAATTCCGCAACCCGCATCAGAAGATACTGACCCGATATACAAAGACAGAATGCCGCAAGATATGCGCCTCTTTCGACCAGTGAGAGTGGCGCATTCCACAATCCCACCAGCAGTAGCCCGCTAGTCATCAGCGCCACCATCCGGCAGACAGAGGCAAAACCCTCGTCCATCAGGCCACGTTTCACTTCACGCTGGTAGACATAGACGATGAACATGCCTGTTATCAGCACGCCCAGAAAATAGCCTTTTCCACTTAATAACGGGCAAGCCTGCCAAAGCCCAATGAGGTAAATCAGGGCTCCAGTAAGCATGAATAGCCATGAAATAAGCACAGAACGTTTCATTAGAATCTCCTTATCCATCAAATGCACATTATGGGAAACGGGAGACTGACAACACTGAAAAAGGGATTCAGGGGAGCATTTCAGAATAAAACCATGCAATTATTTTATTGTTTGCGTCGGTTTAATTGCGCGAGTAAATCCCTCCTGCAAGCAGGAGGGATTTATCATCAGGACATCAGCGGCAGGAGCTGCTGATACAGTTTGCGGAAGGTCTCACGGCGCTGCTGATAAATAGCATGATGCTGAGCATCCGGATAATGTGTTTGTTCCAGCTTAAGCTGCGGCAGTAAGTCAGACAGCGGCTTGTCCGGGTTCACGGCGATTTGTGCCAGCCGTGCTGCACCTAGCGCTGGGCCAACATCGCCCCCGGTGCGATAGTCCAGCTGTAACCCGCTAATATCTGCCAGCATCTGCCGCCACCATGGGCTTCGCGCACCGCCGCCGATAAGCGTGATGCTTTCTGGCGTCACGCCGCAGGCATGGACCACATCCATCCCATCAGCCAATGCATAACCCACACCTTCCAGCACCGCTTTTGCCAGTTCGGCAGGGCCATGCTGATGCGTCAGACCAAAGAACACACCCTTCGCTTGCGGGTTATTGTGCGGTGTGCGTTCACCGGAAAGATACGGTAAGAACCAAATTGGATCCGCGCTGGTATCCGCATTTTCCGCTGCGCTAATCAGTGCAGGCACGGTTGTCAGGCCGGTCAGCCTTGCAGCCCAATCCAGGCAAGATGCGGCGCTCAGCATCACCGACATCAAATGCCAGCGGCCCGGCAGCGCATGGCAGAAACTGTGTACGGCGCTTTCTGGCTTGCTCAGAAACCCCTCGCTCACCGCAAAGTAGACGCCCGAGGTGCCCAGCGACAGCATCGCCTGACCGGCATCCGCCATGCCCACGCCGACGGCGCCAGCGGCATTATCACCACCACCTGCGACTACCGGCACAGCAGGCATATTCCATGCGCTGGCAACCGATGGCAGCAATTTTCCGGTGATGTCGCAGCCTTCATACAGCGCCGGCATGTTGTCACGGGTCAGATGGCAAGCGGCGAGCATCTCATCGCTCCAGTCACGCTTCGCGACGTCCATCCACATGGTGCCTGCCGCGTCGGACATATCACTGGCAAAATCACCGGTCATACGCAGACGCAAATAATCTTTTGGTAATAGTACCTTATCGATCTGACTGAAGATCTCAGGCTCGTGGCGCTGTACCCACAGCAGCTTCGGTGCAGTAAAACCAGGCATCATCAGGTTACCGGTTATCTGCCGCGACGTTTTCACCTTCGCTTCCAGAAGCTCACACTCTTCAGCACAGCGTCCATCGTTCCACAGAATAGCCGGGCGCAGCACGCGCTGGTGTTTGTCCAACAGCGTCGCACCGTGCATTTGCCCTGCAATCCCCAAGGACTTTACGCCCTGAAGGCTGTGCAGTTGGCTGAGCCCTTTGATGGCACGATCCGTTGCCTGCCACCACTGCTCTGGGTCCTGTTCTGACCATAGCGGGTGGGGACGGGAAACCGTCAGTTTTTCCGTCTGTGACGCCAGGACGGTTCCCTGTTCATCAAGCAGAATCGCCTTAACGCCAGACGTGCCTAGATCTATGCCGATATACATCGCGACTGCTCCTTTAAGTGGTACGATGCCCGGCAAGCTCACGCTCCCGGGCACGTTATACTGCGAAATGCGGTGATTAACTTACTTGTCGAACAGGTAGTGGTTTACCAGCCCTTCCAGCAGCTCCTGATGGCCGCTCTGGTGCTGTGGTGCCAACTGATGCTGCTCGGCATATTTTGCCAGTTCCTGCAGGGACATCTGGCCTTTCAGGATCTGTTGACCCAGCTCGCCATTCCATCCCGCATAGCGTTTCGCCACACGTTTATCCAGTTCACCGCCTTCAATCATACGGGCAGCGACTTTCAACGACAGTGCCATGGTATCCATTGCGCTGATGTGGCCGTAGAACAGGTCATACTTATCGGTGCTCTGGCGACGAACCTTCGCATCGAAGTTCAGGCCACCGGTAGTGAAACCGCCCGCTTTCAGAATTTCATACATCACCAGCGAGTTTTCTTCCACGCTATTCGGGAACTGGTCGGTATCCCAGCCCAGCTGCGGGTCACCGCGGTTGGCATCCACGGAGCCAAACAGGCCCAGCGCAATCGCCGTCGCAATTTCGTGATGGAACGAGTGGCCAGCCAGCGTCGCATGGTTTGCTTCGATGTTGAGCTTAATTTCTTTTTCCAGACCGAACTGCTTCAGGAAGCCGTAAACGGTGGAAGCATCGTAGTCGTACTGGTGTTTAGTCGGTTCCTGAGGTTTCGGCTCAATCAGCAGCGTACCCTGGAAACCAATTTTGTGTTTGTGCTCAACCACCATCTGCATGAAGCGGCCAATCTGCTCGCGTTCCTGGCGCAGATCGGTATTCAGCAGCGTTTCGTAACCTTCACGACCGCCCCACAGGACGTAGTTTTCACCACCCAGCTTATGGGTAGCATTCATCGCGGTGAATACCTGAGTCGCAGCCCAGCTAAAGACTTCTGGATCTGGGTTCGTTGCCGCACCTGCGCCATAGCGTGGGTTAGTGAAGCAGTTTGCGGTACCCCACAGCAGCTTCACGCCGCTCTGCTGCTGTTTCTCTGCCAGCACATCCACCATCTGCGCAAAGTTGTTCAGGTACTCTTTCAGGTTCGCGCCTTCCGGGGAAACGTCCACATCGTGGAAGCAGTAGTAAGGCACATTCAGTTTGTGGAAGAATTCAAATGCCACGTCAGCTTTACGTTTCGCACGCTCAATCGCTTCGCCAGGCTGCTGCCATGGGCGGTCAAATGAGCCAACGCCAAACATATCTGCACCGTTCCAGCAGAAGGTATGCCAGTAGCAAGCAGCAAAGCGAAGGTGGTCTTCCATACGTTTGCCCAGCACTAACTCGTCCGGGTTGTAGTGGCGGAAAGCCAGCGGGTTCTCAGTTTTTGGGCCTTCAAAACGAACGCGATCCAGTTGGTCGAAATAAGCTTGCATAATGAACTCCATAATCTGACAGGCGGCGAGGAATAATTCGTTTTGTAATACTGAATTCTGATTTGCACTAGCTCAATTACGTTATTTCACACTGCTATTAAGAGAATCCACAAATGTGCGCTGGCTCGCAAAATAAATAGGAATCCGCCTCGCTTTATGTGAGTAAATTTTGCATACGGTGATTTTAAAATCAGATCACGGTCAAAATTTGACAATTAAACGAAATATCGTAATAGGAAGATAAAAATCTGTAATTGCCAGCCAGAATTTACATGTTAAAAATTTGCTGCGTGTTAAGTCATCTCCGTTTCTTTTATCGCCAATCTCATCACCTATCCCTACAGAAGGCATTACGATTATGAAGATAAAGAACCTTTGCCTCACACTCTGCGCATCGCTACTTCTCACCAGCATGGTGAGTAGTGCCAAAGAAGTAAAAATCGGTATGGCTATTGACGACCTGCGCCTTGAGCGCTGGCAAAAAGACCGCGACATCTTCGTGAATAAGGCTGAACAGCTGGGGGCACAGGTTTTTGTGCAATCTGCTAACGGCAATGAAGAGACACAAATGTCGCAGATCGAGAATATGATCAACCGTGGTGTAGATGTCCTTGTCATTATTCCTTATAACGGGCAAGTACTTAGCAACGTAATTAAAGAAGCGAAACAAGAAGGCATTAAAGTATTAGCTTACGACCGCATGATCAATAATGCGGATATTGATTTTTATATTTCCTTCGACAACGAAAAAGTCGGTGAAATGCAGGCGCAAAGTCTGGTTAATCAGGTACCTCAGGGGAATTATTTCCTGATGGGTGGTTCACCGGTTGATAATAATGCCAAACTTTTCCGCGCCGGACAGATGAAAGTATTAAAGCCTTATATTGATGATGGCAAAATTAAAGTTGTCGGCGATCAATGGGTTGACGGTTGGCTGCCGGAAAATGCGCTGAAAATTATGGAGAACGCCCTCACCGCCAACAATAACAAAATCGATGCGGTTGTGGCGTCAAACGATGCCACCGCAGGCGGTGCTATTCAGGCACTCAGCGCTCAGGGTTTGGCTGGCAAAGTGGCTATCTCTGGTCAGGATGCCGATCTGGCAGGGGTGAAACGTATTATCAACGGCACACAAACCATGACCGTGTATAAACCGATCACCTTACTGGCCAACAGCGCAGCAGAAATCGCCGTTGAGCTTGGTAACGGCAAGCAGCCAAAAGCCGATGCCACGCTGAATAATGGTCTGAAGGATGTACCGTCCCGCCTGCTCACCCCAATTGAAGTCAATAAAACCAATATTGACGACACCGTTGTAAAAGATGGTTTCCATAAGAAGAGCGAACTCTAAATGGCCCGCCCCAGCCTCGCGCTGGGGCAGCCTGGCTTACGCGGAGCACAAGCACTTATGCCCTATTTACTCGAAATGAAAAGCATCACCAAGACCTTCGGGGTGGTGAAGGCGATTGATAATGTCAGCCTGCGATTAAACCCTGGCGAAGTGATTTCCCTGTGTGGCGAAAACGGCTCAGGAAAATCCACGTTAATGAAGGTGCTATGCGGTATTTACCCCCATGGCAGCTACGAGGGTGAAATTGTTTTTGCTGGCGAGACGCTACAGCCCACGCATATTCGCGATACCGAGCGCAAAGGCATTGCCATTATTCACCAGGAACTGGCACTGGTTAAGCATCTGACCGTGCTGGAAAATATTTTTCTCGGCACTGAGATTAGCCGCCACGGCGTATTGGATTACGACACCATGACGCTGCGCTGCGAAAAACTGCTGGCGCAGGTGAACCTCGCGATTTCACCCGATACGCGAGTGGGTGATTTAGGCCTGGGGCAGCAGCAGTTGGTTGAAATTGCCAAGGCGCTGAACAAGCAGGTACGGCTGCTTATTCTGGACGAACCCACCGCCTCGCTCACGGAACAAGAGACTGCCGTGCTGCTGGGGATCATTCGCGATCTGCAAAATCATGGCATCGCCTGTATTTATATCTCCCACAAGCTCAACGAAGTGAAAGCGATCTCTGACACCATCTGCGTGATCCGCGATGGCCAGCATATCGGTACCCGTGATGCGACCAGCATGACCGAAGACGACATTATCACCATGATGGTTGGGCGCGAGCTCACCGCGCTCTATCCGAGCGAGCCACATACGGCTGGCGATGAAATTCTGCGCGTGGAGCACCTTACCGCCTGGCATCCCGTGAACCGGCATATTAAGCGCGTGAACGACATCTCCTTTAGCCTTAAACGCGGGGAGATTCTGGGCATCGCTGGCCTGGTGGGGGCCGGGCGCACCGAGGCCGTCCAGTGCCTGTTTGGCGTTTGGCGCGGGCGCTGGGAAGGCAACGTCTTTATTGATGGCAAGCAAGTGGACATCCGTAACTGCCAGCAGGCCATCGGCCACGGCATTGCGATGGTGCCGGAAGATCGCAAAAAAGACGGCATCGTGCCGGTGATGGCGGTTGGAAAAAATATCACGCTTGCCGCACTCAACGACTTCAGCGGCGCACTGAGCAGCCTGGATGATGCCAAAGAGCAGCAGTGCATTTTACAGTCTATCCAGCGGCTGAAAGTAAAAACCTCATCACCGGATCTCGCCATCGGTCGGCTCAGCGGCGGGAACCAGCAAAAAGCCATCCTGGCACACTGCCTGCTGCTTAATCCGCGCATTCTCATTCTTGATGAACCGACGCGCGGTATCGATATCGGCGCAAAGTACGAAATCTACAAGCTGATTAATCAACTGGTGCAGCAAGGCATTGCCGTCATCGTTATCTCCTCCGAACTGCCGGAAGTACTGGGTCTGAGCGACCGGGTGCTGGTCATGCACGAGGGGAAATTAAAAGCCAACCTGGTCAATAACGGTCTGACTCAGGAACAAGTGATGGAAGCCGCCTTAAGGAGTGAACGTCATGTCGAAAAACAACCCGTCTGAAATCAAGCTGGCGGCCCCTGCATCCGCCCCTGCGCTGCGGCTCAAATCGCTCAACCTGCAGGTCTTCGTGATGATCGCAGCCATTGTGGTGATTATGCTGTTCTTTACCTGGAACACCGACGGCGCCTACCTCAGCGCGCGTAACGTTTCCAACCTGCTGCGCCAGACCGCCATCACCGGCATTCTCGCCGTCGGTATGGTATTCGTGATTATCTCTGCCGAAATCGACCTTTCTGTCGGTTCAATGATGGGCCTGCTCGGCGGTGCTGCCGCTATTTTTGATGTCTGGCTCGGCTGGCCGCTGCCGCTGACTATCATCGTCACGCTGGCGATGGGGCTGGTGCTGGGAGCCTGGAACGGATGGTGGGTCGCCTATCGGAAAGTGCCATCGTTTATCGTGACGCTCGCCGGAATGCTCGCCTTCCGCGGCATTCTGATTGGGATAACCAACGGTACGACCGTCTCACCGACCAGCGCGGCGATGTCGCAAATTGGTCAAAGCTACCTGCCGAACGGTATTGGCTTCACCTTTGGCGCGATTGGGCTGATGGCGTTTATTGCCTGGCAGTGGCGCGGGCGCATGCGGCGTCAGTCGCTGGGACTGGGCACTCCGGCATCCAGCGGCGTGGTGGGCCGTCAGGCGTTAACGGCGGTTATCGTACTGGGCGCTATCTGGCTGCTCAACGATTATCGTGGCGTGCCAACGCCGGTTCTGCTGCTCACGCTGCTGCTGCTGGCGGGAATGTTTATGGCTACGCGCACCGCTTTTGGCCGACGCATATACGCTATCGGCGGCAATATCGAAGCCGCGAGGCTTTCCGGTATTAACGTCGAGCGTAATAAGCTGGCTGTATTTGCTATCAACGGCCTGATGGTCGCCATTGCCGGGCTTATTCTTAGCTCACGTCTAGGGGCGGGTTCACCATCTGCCGGGAACATTGCCGAACTGGATGCCATTGCCGCCTGCGTAATCGGCGGCACCAGCCTCGCGGGCGGTGTCGGTAGCGTTGCCGGCGCGGTGATGGGAGCATTTATTATGGCCTCGCTCGACAACGGAATGAGTATGATGGACGTTCCCACTTTCTGGCAATATATCGTCAAAGGTGCAATTTTATTACTCGCCGTCTGGATGGACTCCGCCACCAAACGGCGCGCTTAATCGTCCAGCCGTGGTGTTGCCGTCTCTCATGACGGCAATACCCATCATGATTCACGAGGAACCCTGAACCATGTTTGGAAAACGTCACCGCGTGACGCTGTTATTCAATGCCAATAAAGCTTTTGACCGACAGGTGGTTGAAGGCGTAGGCGAATACTTACAGGCGTCACAATCCGAGTGGGATATCTTCATAGAGGAAGATTTCCGCGCGCGTATCGAAAACATTAAAGAGTGGCTGGGTGACGGCGTCATTGCCGATTACGACGACCCAACCATCGAAGCCCTGCTCACCGATGTCAACGTGCCGATTGTGGGCGTCGGCGGTTCCTATCATCGCCAGGAGCAGTACCCTCCCGTTCACTATATTGCGACCGATAACTACGCGCTGGTTGAAAGCGCTTTTTTACATTTGAAAGAGAAAGGGGTGCATCGCTTCGCGTTTTACGGCCTCCCTTCAGCTAGCGGCAAGCGCTGGGCCGAAGAGCGAGAATACGCGTTTAGCCAGATTGTCGCCAAAGAGAAGTATCGCGGCGTCATTTACCAGGGCCAGGAAACCGCACCGGAAAATTGGCAACATGCGCAAAATCGACTGGCCGACTGGCTACAAACGCTGCCACCGCAAACCGGCATCATCGCCGTCACCGACGCCCGAGCCCGTCATATTTTGCAGGCCTGCGAGCATCTGCATATCCCCGTACCGGAAAAACTGTGCGTCATTGGCATCGATAACGAAGAGCTGACACGCTATCTCTCACGCGTCGCGCTCTCATCGGTTGCACAAGGCGCGCGACAGATGGGGTATCAGGCGGCAAAACTGATGCAGCGCTTGCTAGACAACGAGGTATTGCCGCTTCAGCGCGTGCTGGTGCCGCCGATGCGCGTGATGGAACGACGCTCTACCGATTACCGCTCCTTGAACGACCCAGCCGTCATTCAGGCCATGCACTATATCCGCAACAACGCCTGTAAAGGTATCAAGGTGGAACAGGTGCTGGACTCTGTAGGCATTTCGCGTTCTAACCTTGAGAAACGCTTTAAGGAAGAGGTGGGGGAAACGATTCACGCGGTGATCCACAGCGAAAAACTTGAGAAGGCACGCAGTCTGCTGGTGTCGACTTCACTGTCGATTAACGAAATCTCGCAGATGTGCGGGTACCCCTCGCTGCAATATTTCTACTCGGTGTTTAAGAAAGAGTACGACACCACGCCGAAAGAGTATCGTGAACAGCATAGCGAGCTGTTGATTCAGACCTGATCCCTTTACTGGCGACGGAATAAAAAAAGGCCTTCCATTGGAAGGCCTTTTTAACTGTAGCGTTGATTACATGTGTGCGGCGATCAGGCGCTGGTTGTCCTGGTACATCGCGAACAGGTAGTCGTTGTAGCTTGAACCCTTGGTCGAATAACCTTTCAGCTTATGGATCATCGCCGTTGCGGTGAGTTCCTGATCCGACTTACGCATCTGAGCGCGAGATTTACGGAACGAGGCATAAGCCGGGTGCGTATTCAGGTTAGCTGCGTAGGCCTGAACGGACTCCTTTACGGAATCAAACTTGGTGTAGCCGTTCACTGAACCTGCACCATTTTTACAGCCCTTACCGCATTTCATGCCGAACAGGTTGTTATTGGCGCGAGCTAGCTTAGAGGTACCCCAGCCGCTCTCTGCAGCAGCCATCGTAGCGACCATACTGCCTGGAATAATATCGACACGCTCAAGCAGCGAATTCCACGGCACCTTGCGGGTATTACCGTTCCAGCTGACTTTGTAGCGGGCAGCGATATCTTTCAAGCGCGCACGTTCAGACGGCGACCAACGGCCTTCGTACTGCTTAGAAACCAGCCAGTTACGATCCGCCGTAATAGCAGCATTCTGGCTTGTGATATAAGGCATTACCGTCCGGAGAAACGCTCTTTTCCTTGGGGTTCCGGAAGGGTATTTTCGCAAATCAGGAAGTGAACTGCTCTTTACACTATTGCGAGAATACTCTTGTTTACTGCTTGCCTTACTATAACTTGCCTTTGTTACTTTTGGTGCCGTCGCCTTCGTATGCTTTGTTACCGAGGCTTTCGGATGCTTCGTTACCGTGTGTGTTGTTGCAAACACCCCACCTGAAAATGTACAGATGAGTAACATAAGTATCGCGGCCCCATATCGTCGAATGGGAGTCGATATCATTAGGTCTCCTGGTCGGATTTAATCATTCCAACGCCTTATTATTTCAAAAAATTGAGAGCTGAATCTCAAATTATACCAAAAATACCCCGCCAACGCACGCTCAGGAAATAGTCCGATTCCGAAACGACGCGTGGACGCGATTCAGCATAGGACAAATTGCGCAGGCAAAATGTCATCCACCTCTCATTTTAGTTCATTTTTTGACCGCCATCACTCAGCCCTTTATCTCCTCCTTTCGCCAGGAGGAGTACAGCACGATAAACGGCTGGCAAACTTGGTAAAACCCGATGGCACAAGGATCCTGGAATGAAATTCGCTGCCCTGATACCGCTACTGATTCCCACTTTCGCCGGTGCTGCAAACTGGTCCACCGAGGGCTTTCCTACTTTTGCAGCGGACGGCACGGGGAAATTCAGTAGCCAAAAAACGCTCACGAAGGGTACCCGACCGTTAAGATTGAATTTTGACCAACAGTGCTGGCAGCCCACATCTGGGATTCGTCTTAACCAAATGCTCTCTCTGGAACCCTGCCAGGGGGATGCGCCACAGTGGCGTCTTTTCCGCGATGGCAACTACACGCTGGAGGTCGATACCCGCTCCGGCACGCCTACGCTCACTATCGCCGTACAAAGTGACACACAGAGCGCCGCAGAACAGGTCAACGTACGCCAGTGCCCGCGCTGGGACGGCAAACCACTGACGATGGATGTCGGCAAAACTTTCCCGGAAGGCGGCCTCGTTCGCGACTTTTATAGCGGCCAGACGGCGACGGTGAAGCAGGGAAAAATCACGCTACGCCCAGCCGAAAACAGCAATGGATTATTACTGCTTGAACGCGCTGACGTCGCTACCGCCGCGCCGTTTAGCTGGCATAACGCCACGGTTTATTTTGTGCTGACCGACCGCTACGTAAATGGAGATCCTAGCAACGACAATAGCTACGGGCGACACAAAGACGGCATGGAGGAAATCGGCACCTTCCACGGCGGCGACCTCAAAGGCTTAACCAGCAAGCTCGACTACCTGAAGAGTCTGGGCGTTAACGCACTGTGGATTAGCTCCCCACTTGAGCAAATCCACGGTTGGGTAGGTGGCGGCACAAAAGGCGATTTCCCGCACTATGCTTATCACGGTTATTACACCCAGGACTGGACGCGACTGGATGCCAATATGGGCAACGAAGAGGATCTGCGCGCGCTGGTTGATGGCGCACACCAGCGAGGCATCCGCATCCTGTTTGACGTCGTGATGAACCACACCGGCTACGCGACTCTGGCCGACATGCAGCAGTTCCAGTTTGGCGCGCTCTACCTCAAAGGTGATGAAATCACCAAAACGCTCGGGGATCACTGGACAAACTGGAAGCCCGGCCCGGGCCAGACCTGGCACAGCTTTAACGATTACATCAACTTCAGCGATAAAGCCGCATGGGAAAAATGGTGGGGCAAAGCGTGGATCCGCACAGATATTGGCGACTACGACAATCCCGGCTTTGACGATTTGACAATGTCGCTGGCGTTTTTGCCGGATCTGAAAACCGAATCCACCACGCCAAGCGGGTTGCCGAATTTCTACCGCAACAAACCCGATACCCACGCAAAAGACATCGCTGGCTTCACCCCACGCGACTACCTCACCCACTGGCTTAGCCAATGGGTACGCGACTATGGTATTGACGGCTTCCGCGTTGATACGGCGAAACACGTTGAGATGGCGGCGTGGCAGCAGCTTAAAACACAATCGGTCGCCGCATTGGCCGAGTGGAAAAAAGCCAACCCGCAGAAAGCGCTCGACGACGCGCCGTTCTGGATGACCGGCGAAGCCTGGGGACACGGGGTGATGGAGAGCGATTACTACCGCCACGGCTTTGACGCCATGATCAATTTCGATTACCAGGACCAGGCGGCGAAAGCCACCGACTGTCTCTCCAGTATCGACATGACCTGGCAACAAATGGCCGACAAACTCCAACGCTTCAACGTACTGAGCTACCTCTCCTCTCACGATACCCGCCTGTTCCGGGAGAAAGGCAATAACGCCGCCGAACTTCTGCTACTGGCTCCCGGCGCGGTGCAGATTTTCTACGGCGATGAGTCCAGTCGTCCATTCGGCCCTACCGGTTCAGATCCGCTACAGGGCACGCGCTCGCAGATGAACTGGCAGGATGTCGCCGGTAAATCCGCAGCCGAGGTTGCACACTGGCAGACGTTAGGCCAGTTCCGCGCGCGCCACCCTGCCATCGGTGCCGGTAAACAAACCACGCTCACGCTCGACCAGGGTTACGGTTTTGTCCGCGAAACGGACCACGATAAAGTGATGGTCGTGTGGGCCGGCAAACCATAATTTTTTCTTATCACGGCCCGTATCAGCCATACGGGCCTCTTTAGAATAAAAGACCATTCAAATACAAATATACCGATTTATTCTCTAAAACCCGTTCATCAAGCGCATTTGCACCCCATCGTCAGTGGCGTTATCGTTACCCACATCACAGAACAAGCAATAGAAATTCAGCTATGACATTTTCACTTTTTGGCGACAAGTTTACCCGCCATTCAGGCATTACCCGCCTGATGGAAGACCTCAACGACGGTTTACGCTCCCCAGGGGCTATTATGCTAGGCGGCGGTAACCCGGCGCAGATCCCTGAGATGAACGCCTACTTCAATAACCTGCTGACGGAGATGCTGGAAAGCGGCAAAGTCTCTGAAGCGCTGTGCAATTACGATGGTCCTCAGGGCAAGAATGCACTGCTTACCGCCCTGGCCGATATGCTGCGTAATGAATTAGGTTGGGATATTGGCCCACAGAATATTGCACTAACAAATGGCAGCCAAAGCGCGTTTTTCTACTTGTTCAATCTGTTCGCAGGTCGATGCGCGGATGGTTCTACCCGCAAGGTGCTGTTTCCGCTGACTCCCGAATACATCGGCTACGCTGATTCCGGTCTGGAGGACGATCTGTTCGTCTCAACCCGCCCGCATATTGAGCTGCTCCCGGAAGGGCAGTTTAAATATCACGTTGATTTCGATAATTTGCCGATTGGCAAAGACACCGGAATGATCTGCGTTTCGCGTCCAACAAACCCAACGGGTAACGTCATTACCGATGAAGAGCTCAAACAGCTCGACGCTCTGGCGAACCAACACGGGATACCGTTGGTTATCGACAATGCCTATGGCGTGCCGTTCCCGGGCATTATCTTCAGCGAAGCGACGCCGCTGTGGAACCCGAATACCGTGCTGTGCATGAGCCTGTCTAAGCTCGGTCTGCCGGGTAGCCGTTGCGGTATCATCATCGCCGACGAGAAAATCATCACCGCAATCAGTAACATGAACGGGATTATCAGCCTGGCACCGGGTGGTATTGGGCCAGCTATCATGTGTGAAATGATTAAACGACACGATCTGTTGCGCCTGTCAGAAACGGTGATTAAGCCTTTCTACTATCAGCGCGTGCAGGAAACCATCGCCACTATCCGCCGCTATTTACCGGAAGACCGCTGTCTTATCCATAAACCCGAGGGCGCGATTTTCCTGTGGCTATGGTTCAAAGACCTGCCGATTACCACCGAACTGCTCTACCAGCGCCTGAAAAAACGCGGCGTCCTGATGGTACCTGGTGATTTCTTCTTCCCAGGGCTGGATAAACCCTGGGACCATACTCACCAGTGCATGCGCATGAACTATGTACCGGATCCAGAAAAGATCGAAGCGGGCGTTAAAATCCTCGCCGAAGAGATAGAATTAGCCTGGAAAGAAAACCAGTAATATACGATATATCAGCCTCTGAAAATCAGAGGCTGATATTTTTCTGTGATCTTGATAGTTATTTAAAGAATAAAAACCAGAAAACCACCCTCTTTAATTCACTCGGATTACTCTCAATTTCCCACCGCCATTTAATTAACGCTTAACAGTAAAACCTATTATTCACCGCCGCTTAATATGTTAAATTCAAAGTAAGAACATGTTTCATAAGAGCATATTAATTTACATAGCAGACTTTGTTTACGCTTAAGTTAAATCGGACTTTTCCATACTTTCGTATGAAAAGAAACGCCCCATGCAAGGCTTAATTTCCGCCATACACTGACTAATACGCACTCGGCGTTTTTAACTGGTGGAGATAAGATCATGGCCTCTAAAAAAATTAGCCAATTAAGCATAATTGCTATGGCGGTGCTTCTTGCATTCTCACTCTCTGCCTGTAGCGGAAGCGGCGGGGGTTCTCATTCAACGGCCAAAAACGGTACCACAACGGGTAGTGGTTCTGGCGGCGGCGACGGCTCCGGTGGCGGCGATGGTAGCGGCGGCGGTGATGGTAGCGGCAACGGAAATGGCAATGGCTCTGGTAGTGGTCAAACGGCGGGCAGCAGCATTCTGGGTGAAACCGGGAAAGCGGTGTCCGGCGTAGGCGATACGTTGAGCGGTCTGGGCAGTCAACTGACTAGCACGGCAGGTAACAACCCGGTCACGTCAACCATTTCAACCACCGTCAGCGGTGTAGGTAACGCGGTTGATACTTTAGGGACGGGCGTCACCAACGGTGTAGGCAACTCATCAAACGCTAACGGCGTGGGGACAACGCTGCAGGGCACCACCAGTACCGTTACTGTACTGGGGAACACGGTATCCGGCGTGGGTAATAATCTCTCGACCAGCACCTCAGGTACCCCAGTCGCGGGCGTGACCGGCCTTGTTGGCAACGTGGTGAATAGCGCAGGTCAGATTGTCAGCAGCACTGGTACTGGCTTAACCAGCACCTTGCAAAGCCCAGGTGCGGTAGCCGCCACAACGGGCGTCACCTCTGTCGTTAATAACACGCTGTCTGGTGTCCAGGGCGTCACCCAGGGCGTCGGGACAACGACCGGTTTAGGTACGCCGGTTAACGGTCTGCTCACCCAAGTAGGTACCACCGTGAGCGGGGTTGGTAACAACATCAGCACCACCACACCAGTGCTCGGCGGCGTCGGACAGGTCGTCAGTAGCGTCGGGAATATCGTGACTGATACCGGTGGCTTAGTGAAACCTACCGGCACCCAGACCGGCAGCGGCGGCCTGCTGGCAAGCGCTTCGCTGGGCGGCACGGTCAGTTCATTAACGAATACGCTCAACGTTAGCACCTCTGCTAACGCTAACGCCAGCGCCAGCAGCAGCTCTTCAACCACGACGACGACCAGTAATCCTTTAGGTGGTCTGCTCGGCGGGTTAACGTTAAAAAAATAAGCTATATATTTATTAATGCTTTCCGTGCCCCCGCAATGGGGGCACGTTTTTCAGCAGAATAACAATAATCATCCTTGCACAATAAAATACACAAGGAACGCGTCATGAAAACGACCCTGGCTTATGCGCTATCGGGGGTTGTTCTGCTTAATATAGCCAGAGCAGATACATTACCCGCATTGATTGACCCCAATAACCCGGCCAAAGCGGAACATAACAGTACGCCGCAAGCCCCCCCTGCAGCAGCTCCAAGTTTAACCGTAAGCGTTCCCAAAAATAAATTAACGCCAGAAACACTTATTAAAGTCGATCATATTCAGTTTATTGGCGGCACCGTATATCCATTAAAAGAGTTATTGCAGCCTTTTGTCCCCTACGCGCACAAACAGGTCCCGTTGAAAACGCTGGTCGGGCTCATTAATAATATTACGCTGCGCTACCGCGCCGACGGCTACCCGCTCTCCTACGCCTGGCTTCCCGATGACAACTTTCATGATGGCACGATCAAAATCGTTCTGGTGGAGGGCTATGTTGCACACAGCGACATTCAAACGAACAACCCGAATCTGGCTGAGCGCTTAAAGCGACTGGCCGCCAAAATCATGGCCGAAAAGCCGCTGACGCAGGCTACTTTCGACCGCTATACCCAATTAATGACCCGCACCCCCGGCGTGACCGTCGATGCCAGCGCACAGCTACCGCAGAACATCTATGGCGCCGCGGCCATGCAGGCCAAAAGTATCCAGCCGCATATCTGGGATATTTCATCGACCATTGATACTCGTCGTAGCCAGAACATGGCGTTCGTTACCGGGTCGCTGAGTAACTTGACCAGCTATGGCGATCAGCTCGGGCTGGCGACATTGATTCCACTCGATAGCTCAACGCGGAAATCCTACTTAGGGCTTAACTATCAACAGTTCCTGACCGACGACGGGCTAATGATGCAGCTCAAAGGTAGCTACTACCGCGACAACCCACGGGACTATACGCCATTACAGTACTACTCGGGCGGCTACTTAGACTCCCGACAGGAGACCACGCAATATAACGGCGGCGCGATGTTCAGCTATCCGATTATCTTAACCGGCAAGCAGCAGCTCAACGTCAACGGAGGTGTGGACTATACCGACCGACGTAACGACAACCACGTCCGCCAGGTTGAGAACACACAAACAGTCGATAGCATCGACCTCAAAAGCCACGTTCGTTACCCGGCATTTGAATTTGGCATCAACGGTCTACAGGCGTTTGACCGCGCCAGCATTAACGGCAAGCTGACGCTGCGCCAGGGCGTGGACATTTCATCCATGGCAGATGCAGCGCCTGCATTTGGCAACGATCTCTCTTTCACGCTGTGGAAAAGCAATATTGATGCGGCCTGGATGATCACCGACAAATGGCGGCTCTCCACCTCGATGGAAGGTGACTGGTCGGATAACGATTTGCCTGAACCCGAGCGCGTCAGCTTCGGTGCCCAGCGCTTTGGGCGCGGCTATCAGGACGGAGAAGCCAGCGGTGACTATGGCTACGGCGGGCAGGTTGAGCTTCGCTACATTCATCCGATCAAAGAGAACAGCTGGGTTGCTACCGTGCAGCCTTACGTGCTGACCGACACCGCCCAAACCTGGTTCAACGCGCCGGGGCTTCCACATCAGCGGCTTGCGTCTGTCGCTGCCGGGGTGATGCTTGCTGATAACAAACACTACAGCGTGACGGTCGAGGCCGCGCGCCCGGTCGGCGATGTGCCCACCGACAGCCACAATCGTGACTGGCGCTACAGCCTGACGTTCAGTTGGAACTTCAACAACCTACATTAACCCCGGTACCGGGCGCTGGCTGACATCAACACAGGCCAGCGCTCCCGTCGGGCAAGCCGCCACGCAGGCAGGGCCATCTTCACGGTGGCGGCATAAATCGCACTTTATCGCCTGAGGCCGTCGCGCCTGCACGCTGACGTTCATCGCCCCAAAAGGGCACGCCAGCATACAGCTCTTACAGCCGATGCATCGCGCCTGCTCGACCGCCACCACGCCGTTTTCACGATGGATAGCGCCGGTAGGGCACACGTTACCGCACGGGGCATCTTCGCACTGATGGCAGGCCACCGCCGTGGAAAACGTCCCGCCCTTCACCACTCGAATGCGGGGAAGAAACGCCTCGCGCGAGACGCTAGCACACGCCTGCTCATCCTGATGCGCCACCACGCAGGCCACTTCACAGGTTCGACAGCCAATGCACTTTAAGGAATCAGCGACAATAAACGGGTTCATTCCCCACTCCGTTGCGAGAGATAAACCCTAAGAGTGCCAGAGCGGCTGGGCGATATGCTTTGATCCGAGGTGGGGAATGGGCATTTTTTGATAAATGCCCAGGTCAATGTGTCCAGCTGCCAGAATTCTTAGCTACGTACGCTAAATCCGAGCTCGTTGGAAATAGCCAGTGCGGTTTCACGCAGCGGCTTCAGGAGATTTTGCTCACCCACCTGCTTGAGTCGGGAGGTCGAAAGCGAAATCGAAATGGCGTACGGCACGCGGCCATGAATATCAAAAACGGGCACCGCCACGCACGATACGCCAAGCTCGTTTTCTTCACGATCCATCGCCATTTTGCACTCGCGAATTTGCGCCAGCTCGTCATACATCGCAGGAAGCCCGGTGATGGTATTGCAGGTCAACTGGCGAATCTCATCCTGATGATTCTCCCAATAATGCCGCACATAATCTTCCTGACCAAAAGCCATATAGAGCTTGCCCATTGCAGAACAATACAGCGGCATATGCTGACCGATATAGGCGCGAGTACGCAGCATGCCGGTTGTCGGCTCCAGTTTATAAATCAGGATCGCGTGATCGTCTTCGCGGCTGGAAAAGTTGACCGTTTCTCCGGTCGCGAGATTCAGCGTTTCCAGATGCGGCGCAGCGACATGGATGATATTGAGGGACGACAGTGCCTTTTGCCCCACCGAGATAAACTTGGTGGTCAGCCGATAGCTTCCCGCCGCCGGGGCCGGTGTGACATAGCCACAGGACTGAAGCCCCTGTAACAATCGGTGCACGGTGCTTTTATTGAGCCCCGCCAATTCAGATAGATGCGCCAACGGACATCCATTGGGATAGTTACTCAGGATTTCTATCAGCATCAACCCCCGGAATAGACTCTGGCTACCCGCAGGCTTCTCCTTATCCGACGCCACATCACTCGCTTTATTGCTCATGCTCCGCTCCTCGTCTCTGTCGCGACCTGATGGTAGCGCAAAGTGTGTTTCAGTTCACGATCTTGGCAGATAATTTGTAATCATTTGATTTTAAAACATTTTAGAAATTATGAAACAGATTGCTTTGTTAAAAAACGATCGCTATATTTGAAATCAGATTTCGCAATGTGGAATATTGAGATTAACAAACGATCTTTTTGCTGTTTCTTTAGACCATCAGGAACGCAGAAATGAAGACGCAAAATGGCCTTTAAGCCGCGTTCACCGAATGGCTAAAACGCTTGATTTAACGGAGACGATGTATGTTATTAAGCTTCGCAGACCTTAAAAACGAGTTTACCCGCGTACTCTTAGCCCGCGGCGTTGCCGCTGAAACCGCCGATGCCTGCGCCGAAATGTTCGCCAGCACAACCGAATCCGGTGTCTATTCTCACGGCGTAAACCGTTTTCCTCGCTTCATCCAACAGCTCGAAAATGGCGACATCATTCCGGATGCCCAGCCAAAACGTATCACCACGCTTGGAGCCATTGAGCAGTGGGATGCCCAGCGTTCAATCGGCAACCTGACGGCGAAAAAGATGATGGATCGCGCCATTTCTCTCGCGTCCGATCACGGTATTGGTCTGGTTGCTGTGCGGAATGCCAACCACTGGATGCGCGGCGGCAGCTACGGCTGGCAGGCTGCAGAGAAGGGCTACATTGGCATCTGCTGGACGAACTCCATCGCCGTCATGCCGCCGTGGGGGGCAAAAGAGTGTCGTATCGGCACCAACCCATTGATTGTGGCGGTGCCTTCAAACCCTATCACCATGATCGACATGTCGATGTCGATGTTCTCTTACGGCATGCTGGAAGTGAATCGCCTGGCGGGCCGTCAGTTACCGGTAGACGGTGGTTTTGATGATGAAGGCCAGCTCACCAAAGAGCCCGGCGTGATTGAGAAAAACCGTCGCATTCTGCCAATGGGTTACTGGAAAGGCTCCGGTTTATCTATCGTGCTGGATATGATTGCCACCCTGCTCTCCGATGGCGCTTCGGTTGCCGAAGTGACCGAAGACAACAGCGATGAGTACGGCATTTCGCAAATCTTCATGGCGATCGAAGTCGATAAGCTTATTGATGGCGCGAGTCGGGACGAAAAACTGCAGCGCATTATGGATTACGTCACCACGGCAGAGCGCGCAGATGAAAAGATGGCCGTCCGCCTTCCAGGCCACGAATTTACCCGACTGCTGGCAGAAAATCGCCGCAACGGTATCACCGTTGACGACAGCGTATGGGCCAAAATTCAGGCGCTGTAGGAGATGAATCATGATATTTGGCCATGTTTCACAACCGAATCCCTGCCCGCTACCGGCAGCGATTGAAAAAGCGCTCAACTTCCTGCGTACCACCGATTTCCATCAATGCGAACCGGGCGTGATTGAAATAGAAGGACGGAATATTTTTGCTCAGATAATCGATATGACGACCCGGCCCGTAGAGGAAAATTATCCAGAAGTTCACCGTCGCTATCTTGATATTCAATTTTTAGCCTGGGGTGAAGAGAAAATCGGTATTGCCATTGATACCGGAAAGAATGAAATTCGCGAATCATTGCTGGAACAACGAGATATTATTTTTTATCACCACAGCGAAAACGAATCATTTATTGAAATGGTTCCTGGCAGCTATGCCATGTTTTTCCCACAGGACGTTCACCGTCCAGGATGCAACAAGACAAAAACAACGCCAATTAGGAAGATTGTCGTAAAAGTGGCGCTGGCTGTATTGAATTAAAACGATATATTGTCAGGAGTAGCAAATGAAAACGAATAATACCGGTTATATTATCGGTGCGTATCCGTGTGCGCCCTCATTTCACCAACAAGGGGAGCAGCAGGAGAAAGAATTCTGGCGATTGCTTGCCGACACGCCAGATATTCGGGGCATTGAACAGCCGTGTCTTGAACATCTTCACCCTTACGGCGACGAGTGGCTGTTCCGCCATACGCCTGCTGAGTGGCAGATTGTCGTTACCGCCGTTATGGAGACGATGCGCCGTCGTGGCGGCGGTAACGGTGATTTTGGCCTGGCCTCCGCTGATGAACCGCAGCGTCTGGCGTGCGTGGACTACTATCGCCATCTGCTGAAAAAAATTAACCGTATTAATACGTCGCACCCTGGCAAAATTATCGCCCTCGAACTGCAGGCCGCACCGCAGGCGGGCAATACCAGCGTAACGCAAGCCACTGAAGCGTTTGCGCGCTCAATCAAAGAAATCACATCCTGGGACTGGTCATGCAATCTGGTGCTGGAACACTGCGATGCCATGAATCAAAACGCACCGCGTAAGGGATTTTTACCCCTAGAGTCAGTGCTGGAGGCGTTGTCGGGATATGATATCAGCGTCTGCATCAACTGGGCGCGTTCCGCCATTGAAGGCCGTAATCCGGCGCTGCCGCTGGCCCATACGCTGGCCGCTCAGCGGGCGGGAAAACTCGGTGCGCTCATGTTTTCGGGCACCACGGAACGTGGCCCTTACGGCGAATGGCAGGATCTTCACGCCCCATTTGCGCCGTTCTGTCCAGAGAGTCTATTAACAGCCGATCGCGCCCATGAATTATTCCAGGCCGCACCAGCCTCTACCTTACAATTTTCCGGCATTAAATTATTAGAAATTGATGCACAGGCAGATGTGCAGCATCGCATCGATATTTTGCGCGATGGCATTCGTGTTTTAAATAAAGCAGCTCATTAAAAAATAAAAACATCCTTTATTATTTAACAGAGAATATAAACATGAACACTTCCTCTCTACCATCTACACCTGTAGAAATACCACGCCAGCGCTGGTTAAGAATAATTCCACCGATTCTGATTGCTTGTATCATTTCTTATATGGACCGGGTAAATATTGCTTTTGCCATGCCGGGCGGTATGGATGCCGAATTGGGTATTTCCGCCACCATGGCAGGCCTTGCGGGCGGTATTTTCTTTATTGGTTATATGTTCCTGCAGGTTCCCGGCGGGAAAATCGCTGTTCATGGCAGCGGTAAAAAATTCATCGGCTGGTCGCTGGTCGCCTGGGCCGTCATTTCCGTGCTTACGGGCCTGATTACCAATCAATGGCAGCTGTTAGTGCTGCGTTTCTTACTGGGTGTCGCTGAAGGTGGCATGCTGCCGGTAGTGCTGACGATGATCTGTAACTGGTTCCCTGATGCAGAACGCGGCCGCGCCAACGCGATAGTCATCATGTTTGTGCCGATTGCCGGGATCATCACCGCTCCCCTCTCCGGCTGGCTCATTACCGCTCTCGACTGGCGCTGGCTGTTTATTATCGAAGGCATGTTATCCGTTGTCGTGCTGGTGCTGTGGTCGCTGACCGTTTACGACCGCCCGCAGGAGGCACGCTGGATCAGTGACGCGGAGAAAAACTGGCTCGTCGAAACGCTAAAAGCCGAGCAGTTGGCGATTGCCGGAAAAGAGGTACGCAACGCCTCGCTCAAAGCCGTGCTGTCCGACAAAATCATGTGGCAACTGATCGCACTGAACTTCTTCTATCAAACCGGGATTTACGGCTACACCCTATGGCTGCCAACCATTCTGAAAGAGCTGACGCATTCCAGCATGGGCCAGGTCGGCATGCTCGCCATTCTCCCCTACGTCGGGGCGATTGCCGGGATGTTCCTCTTCTCCTGGCTCTCAGACAAAACGGGCAAGCGCAAAGTCTTTGTCTGCCTGCCACTCGCCGGATTTGCCCTTTGCATGTTCCTGTCGGTAGCCCTGAAAGACAACATCTGGCTCGCCTACACCGCGCTGGTTGGCTGTGGCTTCTTCCTGCAATCCGCCGCAGGCGTGTTCTGGACCATTCCAGCCAAGCTGTTTAGCGCTGAAATGGCAGGCGGTGCACGCGGCGTAATCAACGCCCTTGGCAACCTGGGCGGGTTCTGCGGCCCCTACGCCGTCGGCGTCTTAATCACCCTCTATAGCAAAGATGCTGGCGTGTATTGCCTCGCTATCTCTCTGGCACTGGCGGCGTTCATGGCGCTACTGCTACCGGCGAAATGCGATCTCGCCTCCGGCGCATCTACCGATCCCCACGTTCCTGCTCGTAAACGCATCGCGTAGGGGTATCACCCGCCCGATAGCCACGGCTATCGGGCTGAAGAGAAAGTGTATTCCGGCAAATCCGGCAAAACAGAGATAAAGAGATGAGTGAAAAAGAGACCTTCTGGTTGGGTATCGATTGTGGCGGTACTTATCTGAAAGCCGGTTTGTACAACAGCCAGGGTAAAGAACACTGCATTGAACGTCAGGCTTTACACACGCTTAGCCCACTCCCCGGCTACGCTGAACGCGATATGACCCAGCTATGGGATGTCTGCGCCAGCACCATCGCACGGTTGCTGCAGCGAAATCATATTCAGGGAAGCCAGATCAACGGGGTCGGCATCTCGGCGCAGGGCAAGGGGCTATTCTTGCTGGATAAGCAGGACAAGCCGCTCGGCCACGCCATCCTCTCCTCCGACCGCCGGGCAATGGCTATCGTCCAGCGCTGGCAGCAGGATGGCATCCCGGAAAAACTCTATCCGCTCACCCGCCAGACGTTATGGACCGGACACCCAGCCTCGCTGCTCCGCTGGCTAAAAGAAAATGCGCCTGAGCGTTACGCCCAAATTGGCTGCGTGATGATGGGCCACGACTACCTACGCTGGTGCCTCACCGGCGTCAAAAGCTGCGAAGAAAGCAACATCTCCGAATCCAATCTCTACAACATGAACGACGGGGACTATGACCCTCAGCTCACACATTGGCTGGGGATTAGCGACATTGACGCCGCACTACCGCCGATCGTGGGCTCTGCCGAAATTTGCGGGGAAATCACACCTCAGGCAGCCGCCATCACCGGTCTGGCAGCGGGTACGCCCGTTGTCGGCGGACTGTTTGATGTGGTTTCCACCGCACTCTGCGCAGGGTTAAAAGACGAGCGGACGCTCAATGCCGTCATGGGAACCTGGGCGGTCACCAGCGGGATTACGCACGGCCTGAAAAGCCACGAAAAACATCCCTACGTCTACGGACGCTATGTCCAGCACAACGAATTTATCGTCCACGAAGCGAGCCCTACCTCCTCCGGCAATCTGGAATGGCTCACCACGCAATGGGGCGATATCTCTTTTGACGAGATTAATCAGGCCGTTGCCAGCCTACCGAAAGCCAGCAGCAGCGTGTTCTTTCTGCCGTTTTTATATGGCAGCAATGCCGGGATGGAGATGACCAGCGGTTTTTATGGCATGCAGGCGCTGCATACCCGGGCCCATCTTTTACAAGCGGTATACGAGGGCGTGGTCTTTTGCCACATGACGCATCTCAACCGTATGCGAGAACGCTTCACCGATGTCCACACGCTGCGAGTGACGGGCGGACCAGCGCACTCTGAGGTCTGGATGCAAATGCTGGCAGACGTCAGTGGCCTGACCGTCGAGTTGCCGCAGGTCGAAGAGACCGGCTGCTTTGGCGCTGCCCTCGCCGCCCTCGTCGGCACCGGCATCTACCCCGATTTCCACACGGCACAACGCACGCTGACTCACGATATCCGCGTGATAACCCCTGACCCGCAGGCGCATGCCGCCTACCAGCGCAAATACCGTGGCTACCAATTACTGATTGAATCACTTCAAGGCTTCCATAGCCGCATTAAGGAGTACTCCGCATGAATCGCCCACTACTGCAACTCGCTCTCGACCACAGCACGCTTCAGGCCGCGCAGAAAGATGTCGCCCTGCTATGCGACCACGTTGATATCGTCGAAGCAGGCACCATTCTGTGCCTGAATGAAGGGCTGCATGCCGTTCGCGCGCTGCGCCAGCAGTGCCCGGATAAGATTATCGTCGCCGACTGGAAGGTTGCCGACGCCGGAGAAACGCTGGCGCAGCAAGCCTTTGGCGCTGGCGCGAACTGGATGACCATCATCTGCGCCGCCCCGCTCGCCACGGTGGAAAAAGGCCACGCTGTCGCCCAGGCGCAAGGGGCAGAAATTCAGATGGAACTCTTCGGCAACTGGACGTTTGACGACGCCAGAGCCTGGCGCAGCATCGGCGTTCGCCAGGCAATTTACCACCGCGGGCGTGACGCACAGGCCAGCGGTCAGCAGTGGGGAGAAGCCGATCTGGCGCGCATGAAAACGCTCTCCGATATTGGCCTTGAGCTTTCCATTACCGGCGGCATCACCCCTGCCGATTTACCGCTCTTCAAAGAGATCAACGTGAAGGCTTTCATTGCCGGACGCGCGCTTGCGGGAGCAGCCGACCCTGTTCAGGTCGCCCGCGATTTCCATGAGCAGATTAATGCTATCTGGGGAGGTCAATAATGCGCACGCATCCGTTAGGCATTTATGAAAAAGCGCTGGCTAAAGACCTGAGCTGGCCAGAGCGCCTGGTGCTGGCAAAAAGCTGCGGCTTCGACTTTGTGGAAATGTCCGTGGACGAAACCGACGAGCGTTTATCACGCCTTGAGTGGAGCACCACGCAGCGCGCCTCGCTGGTTGAAGCGATGCTGGAAACCGGGATTTCGATTCCGTCCATGTGCCTGTCGGCACACCGTCGTTTTCCTTTCGGCAGCCGTGATGAACAGGTCCGCGCCCGCGCCCGCGAAATTATGCAGAAAGCCATCAGACTCGCCCGCGACCTCGGTATTCGCACCATCCAGCTTGCGGGTTACGACGTCTATTACGAAGAGCATGACGACGGCACGCAGCAGCGCTTTGCCGAAGGTCTTGCCTGGGCCGTTGAGCAGGCTGCCGCGTCCCAGGTGATGCTGGCCGTCGAGATCATGGATACCGCCTTTATGAACTCCATCAGTAAGTGGAAAAAGTGGGACGAACTGCTCGCCTCACCGTGGTTCAGCGTCTATCCCGATGTCGGTAACCTCAGCGCCTGGGGTAACGACGTCCCGGCAGAGCTAGCGCTCGGCATCGATCGCATCGCCGCTATTCACCTGAAAGACACGCTAGCTGTCACCAAAGAGTGTCCGGGCCAGTTCCGTGACGTGCCGTTCGGCGAAGGCTGCGTCGACTTTGTCGGCATCTTTAACGAACTGAAAAAGCTGAACTACCGCGGCGCATTTCTGATTGAAATGTGGACCGAAAAATCCAAAGAACCGGTGCTGGAGATTATCCAGGCCCGCCGCTGGATTGAAGCCCGTATGCAGGAAGGAGGATTCGTATGTTAGAGCAACTTAAAGCCGAGGTGCTGGCGGCAAATCTGGCGCTTCCTAAACATCACCTGGTGACCTTTACCTGGGGTAACGTCAGCGCCGTCGATCGCGAACGCGGTCTGATGGTGATTAAACCTTCCGGCGTGGAATATGACGTGATGCAGGCGGAAGATATGGTTGTAGTCGACATCGCGACCGGACGCGTTATCGAAGGCAAGAAGAAACCGTCATCCGACACGCCTACGCATCTGGCACTATATCGCCGCTACCCTGATATTGGCGGCATCGTGCATACCCATTCTCGCCACGCCACTATCTGGTCGCAGGCAGGACGAGATCTCCCGGCGTGGGGAACGACGCACGCGGACTATTTCTACGGTGCCATTCCCTGTACTCGCCTGATGACGCGTGACGAAATCAACGGTGAATATGAGTACCAGACCGGTGAAGTCATCATTGAGACGTTTGAAAAGCGCGACCTCGACCCGATGCAGCTTCCCGCCGTACTGGTGCATTCTCACGGTCCGTTTGCCTGGGGTAAAGATGCCGCCGATGCCGTACACAATGCGGTCGTGCTGGAAGAGTGCGCCTATATGGGGTTATTCTCCCGGCAATTAACGCCGCAGTTACCCGACATGCAGCCAGAGCTGCTGGATAAACACTATCTGCGCAAGCACGGTGCCAAAGCCTACTACGGCCAGTAGCGGCTAGTGCGAATTCACGTGTTCCTTACAGTACCGCCGCTTCCACGCGGCGGGCGTCAGCCCAGTATGCTTGCGGAAAATTTCCCGGAAATACCCGACATCGGCAAAACCGCACTGCTCGGCCACCTCCTTCAGTGAACGGGCATGATTACTCAACAGCTTCTCCGCCGCTCTCACCCGCTGGCGGTGTATGGCTTCAGTGATAGTGAGATGGAAAACGCGCCGATAAACGCGCCCCAGATAATCTGCATTGCAGTGCAGTTCACGCGCTAGCATGGAGGTCGACAGCGGCAGATGGTAGCGCGTATGAATCACCTGCTGCGCTTTCCATGCCAGTGCCGCACCGCCTTCATCCTTTGGCTCCGCCTGCTGAGCTGAGAGCGAAATATGCTGCAAAATAAGCAGCAAAATTAGCTCCAGCGATGCATTGCGCTGAATTTTTTCCTGCTCGTTGAGGAACTGGCGGAACAGCGACGTCAGGTACTGAGGGTCGTGTAGGGTGGTCTGCTGCGGGATAGCCAGCTGCGTTAACAACGGATGTGGCGGCACCGAAACGTTAACCTCGAAATGGAGCCAGTAGAATTTCAGATCCGCGGGAAAATCCTCGATGCCAACGTGTCGACGACCGGGCCACAGCAACAAACTATCACCCGCGGCAACGTGAAAAATACGATCCTCTTCCTGAATCGCTAACGTCCCTTTTTCAACAAACAACACCTCCCATGAGCGCAGTCTGCGGGCCGGATGCCGACCCACGCCCCGGGAGATAAAAAGCCCGCCGTTTTGTACCTTAATCGGAAGCGCTATGGATAGATTGAGCATAAATATTAATAATCCCGCTTGTTTGCTAAAAACAAACACTCTTTCTAATTGATTATTAACGATTAAAGCTGTTTACGCCCGATCATCTTCACACTTTTCCAATCAGGTCGGAATTACCCTCTTTTTATACTTCTTTACGACCTTGTTGCTCCCCGGTTTCCAGGCAAAATTAAACAGGTCATGACATTACAACAATATCCCTACTGAAGCAGACATCTCCACATTGCGAGGAGCACTCCATGACCGCTACACCTATTTCCACCAGCGAGGTCGTGCCGGGTTCACTGGACGATAAATTATCTGTCCGCGAAAAAATCGGCTATGGTCTTGGCGATGCAGGCGGTACCGTTATTACCTGCCTGATCATGAATTTCCTGACGTTCTTTTATACCGACGTCTTTGGCCTGACGCCTGCACTGGTCGGCACGCTATTCCTGGCACTTCGCGTTTTTGACGCGATTTCCGACCCGATTATGGGCGTACTGGCCGACCGCACGCAGAGCCGCTGGGGGCGATTCCGCCCGTGGCAGATGTGGATTGCCATTCCAATTGCGATCGTTGGCGTGCTCACCTTTACCGTGCCCGATGCCAGCATCGGCGTAAAAATCGCCTGGGCCTTCGGCACCTATCTGCTGCTATCCGTCAGCTACACCGCCATCAACGTGCCTTACTGTGCGCTTATCAACACCATGACCACGCGCCACAGCGAGGTGATCTCCTGCCAGGCCTGGCGCTTTGTGCTGTGCGGCGTGGCGGGCTTTTTAGTCTCCGTTGGTTTACCGTGGCTGGTGAAAGCATTGGGGCAAGGCAATACCGCGCAGGGATACCAATATGGCGTCGGCGTGCTGTGTGCCATTGCGGCGGTGATGTTCCTGTGCTGCTTCTTCTGGGTTCGCGAACGCGTATCGCTGGATATGATGGGCAAGTTCACCCTGCGTGAGCACATCGCCGGGCTGCGTAAAAACGACCAGCTTCTGCTGATGCTGCTGATGTCGTTCCTGCTGATTAACGTGTTCAATATCCGCGGCGGCGGCTACATGTATTTCATCACCTACGTGCTGGGCGGCTCGACGGGCTACACCTCGCTGTTCTTCACCATGGTGACGTTTGCCTCTATTTTCGGCTCGGTGATTATCAACCTGCTATCGCGCCGCTTTGATACCGTCAAACTGTACTACTACACCAACCTGGTGCTGGCCGCGATCGCAGCGGGAATGTGGTTCTTGCCTACCGGCCCTGCCTACCAGACCCTATGGCTCGCCGTGATCCTCGGCAACGGCATTATTCTGGGCTTCACGCTGCCGCTGCACTTCTCCTTAATGGCCTTCTCCGACGACTACGGCGAGTGGAAAACTGGCGTTCGCTCTTCCGGCATGAACTTCGCCTTTAATCTGTTTTTCATCAAGCTCGCCTGGGCGTCCAGCGCAGGCATTATCAGCCTTGTCTTTATTTATGTGGCTTATCAGCCAGGTGCTGCAAACCAAACCGCCTCATCGCTGGCGGGGATCTCCTCGATGGAAACCCTGCTGCCAGCCCTGTTCCATCTGCTGCTGGCGTTCTCCATCCGCGCCTGCAAGCTCAATAATCCTATGATGGCGCGCATCGCTACCGATCTTCGTGCACGTCACGTTTCGTCCTGAGGAGTTTGTCATGTCCGTTATGGAAGTCGATTTACATACGTTGAAAGTGAACGATCCGTTCTTCGCCCAATATCAACAACTGGTGCGCGATGTAGTGATCCCCTATCAGTGGGATGCGCTGAATGACCGGATAGACGACGCTGAGCCAAGCCACGCGATAGAGAACTTCCGCATCGCCGCCGGGCTGCAGGAGGGAGAATTTTACGGCATGGTCTTCCAGGACAGCGACGTGGCGAAATGGCTGGAAGCCGTCGCATGGTCGCTGTGCCAGAAGCCGGATGCCGAGCTGGAACGTACCGCCGATGAGGTTATCGAGCTGGTTGCCGCGGCCCAGTGTGAAGATGGCTATCTCAATACCTACTTCACGGCGAAGGCGCCAGGAGAGCGCTGGACCAATCTGGCCGAATGCCATGAGCTTTACTGCGCCGGGCATATGATTGAAGCGGGCGTGGCCTTCTTCCAGGCCACCGGCAAGCGCCGCCTGCTGGAGGTGGTATGTCGCCTGGCCGACCATATCCATCAGGTCTTCGGCACCGGTGAGCAACAAATTCACGGCTACCCTGGACATCCAGAGATTGAACTGGCGCTGATGCGCCTGTACGAAGTGACTCAGGAACCACGTTACATGGCGCTGGTGAACTACTTTGTCGAAGAGCGCGGTAAACAGCCGCATTTCTATGATGATGAGTACGAAAAGCGCGGTAAAACCTCCTACTGGAATACCTACGGCCCGGCCTGGATGGTGAAAGACAAAGCTTATAGCCAGGCGCACCAACCGCTTGCCGAGCAGCAAACCGCCATCGGCCACGCGGTGCGTTTTGTCTACCTGATGACCGGCGTGGCGCACCTTGCCCGACTGAGCAACGATGAAAGTAAACGTCAGGACTGCCTGCGTCTTTGGAACAACATGGCGCAGCGCCAACTGTACATTACCGGCGGTATCGGCTCACAGAGCAGCGGTGAGGCCTTCAGCAGTGACTACGACCTGCCGAACGATACGGTCTATGCTGAAAGCTGCGCTTCGATCGGCCTGATGATGTTTGCTCGCCGCATGCTGGAAATGGAAGGTGACAGCCAGTACGCCGACGTCATGGAACGTGCCCTATACAACACGGTGCTCGGCGGCATGGCGCTGGACGGCAAGCACTTCTTCTACGTTAACCCGCTAGAAGTGCACCCGAAAACGCTGCAATTTAACCACATTTATGACCACGTGAAGCCGGTGCGCCAGCGTTGGTTCGGCTGCGCCTGCTGCCCGCCGAATATCACCCGCGTGCTGACCTCCATCGGCCACTACATCTACACGCCGCGGGAAGATGCTCTGTATGTAAACCTCTACATCGGTAACAGTACGGAAGTGCCGGTGAACGACCAGACGCTGCGTTTGCGCATTAGCGGCAACTACCCATGGCAGGATCAGGTAAAGATCGCTATTGATTCCCCGGATCCGGTAAACCACACCCTGGCGCTGCGTCTGCCGGACTGGTGCAGCGCGCCGCAGGTAGCGCTGAACGGTCGTGACGTCGCCGGAACGGTGAAAAAAGGCTATCTGCATATCACCCGTACCTGGGTTGAAGGCGATACGCTCACCCTGACGATGCCAATGCCGGTACGCCGCGTTTATGGCAACCCGCTGGTGCGCCACGTCGCCGGGAAAGTCGCCGTTCAGCGCGGGCCGCTGGTCTACTGCCTGGAGCAGGCCGATAACGGCGAGGAACTGCATAATCTATGGTTGCCGGATAACGCAACGTTTACCGAGCTGGAAGGCAAAGGCATTTTCGCCCACAAGGTGCTGTTACAAGCGCAGGGCGTGAAATACGCCACGCGTCATCCAGAACAACAGTCATTGTGGCATTACGATACGGCGCCCGCCGAGCGTCAGACGCAGACGCTGACCTTTATTCCGTGGTTTAGCTGGGCCAACCGAGGTGAAGGGGAAATGCGTATCTGGGTTAACGAAGAGAAACAGGCTGGATGATTGTGCGGTCTGTTGCCTGATGGCGCTGTGCTTATCAGGCCTACGGACCTCTCCCGGCGGCCCTGCGCTTGGCCGGGCTACAATGATGTCAGACACAAAAAAAGCAGAACGCGAACGTTCTGCTTTTTTTAATACTGAGCCAGAATTACATCGCAGCGCGGAAAATCGCCATGATCTCTTCGTGGGTCGCCTGGATAGGGTTGGTGAAACCGCACGCATCTTTCAGCGCGTTGGTTGCCAGCACCGGGATATCCTCTTCTTTCACGTTCAGGTCACGCAGACCGGCTGGAATATTCACCTGACGCGCCAGTTTACGAATTGCGTCAACGCATGCCGCCGCGCCCTGCTCGTCGTTCATTGCGCTCACGTCGATATTCATCGCCTTCGCGCAATCACGCAGACGTGCCGCAGCCACTTTGCTGTTGAACACCTGAACGTGCGGCAGCAGCACCGCGTTACATACACCGTGCGGCAGGTCGTAGAAACCGCCCAACTGGTGCGCCATCGCGTGAACGTAGCCCAGGGAAGCGTTGTTAAACGCCATGCCCGCCAGGAACTGCGCATAGGCCATCGCTTCACGCGCTTCGCTGTTGCTACCGTTTTCAACGGCAGTCGGCAGGTTTTCAACAATCATGGGGATCGCTTTCAGCGCGCAGGCATCGGTAATCGGCGTTGCGGCGATAGAAACGTAGGCTTCAATCGCGTGAGTCAGCGCATCCATACCGGTGGCGGCGGTCAGCCCTTTCGGCATACCTTCCATCAGGGAAGAGTCGTTCACTGACAGCACTGGCGTCACATGTTTGTCGACAATCGCCATTTTGATATGACGCGTTACATCAGTGATGATGCAGAAACGGGTCATTTCAGACGCCGTACCCGCGGTGGTGTTAATCGCGATCATCGGCAGCTGTGGTTTCGCAGAGCGGTCAACGCCTTCGTAGTCACGAATATCGCCACCGTTCGAGGCCACCAGCGCGATCCCTTTCGCGCAGTCGTGCGGAGAACCACCGCCCAGAGAGATGACGCAATCGCAATCATTGGCGCGCAGCATTTCCAGCCCCTCTTCAACGTTGACCGTTGTTGGGTTCGGATGGGTGCCATCGAACACCACGCTCAGGATGTCGAATTCCTGCAGACGTTTCTGGATATTGCCCGCCACGCCCAGCTTGTTCAGCACTGCATCGGTGACAATCAGCGCACGACGATAGCCGTACTCTTTCATTGTGTTCATTGCGTCATTTAACGCGCCATTACCGATGACATTCACAGATGGAATGAAAAAAGTCGATGCAGCCATGATAGTTCCTTTATTTAATAAGCAGGCTGTTGAGGCTATAGCAATATTCGTCGAGAAAACCCGATCAAGTTGGCATTTTCGTCTATGGAAAAAATAAAAAGCACGCCATGTTATTGTTTATGGCATGCTTTTTAGATTTTTATATATCTATGTATTATGTTTTATATATTTTCGCACTGTTTTGTTAATTTTTATTATCCGGGAACAGTAGCGCATCGCGTAATAAATGGTCATTCCCACGACGGCGGGTAAAACCAATACGGTTAAAATATTCGAGAATTTGAATCGCCAGCTTACGACCTACATTAAGCTTGTCGCGGAAGTCCGCCGCGCAGGTTGAGCCTTTTTCCTGATCGAGTTCGCGGATCATACTCGCAAAGGTCACTATCCGGTCGTTGCGGTAATAGCGGTCTTTGACAATCGCGGTAATCATCCCCTGCTGCGCCGCCAGGCGTAATACGCTACGCATGGTGTTCTCATCGGTGCCGGTTTGCGTTGCCAGGTCACGCACCCACCAGGGTTCGTCGCCAAACAGCGGCGCGGCTTTCTGCCACACCGCCTGCTGCTCGTCGGTAAATCCGGCTTTATGATCCGGCAGATGCAGCCAGCCGTGATGGCTAGCAATCACGCCGCTTTCACGCATCTGCTCAATAAGCGTCAGCACCAGCGCTTCGTCTTCCATCGGCAGAGCGATACGGCGTAAACGCTCGCGACCTGGGCCCGGCTCATCTTTATGCTGCTCATGATAGGTCGCCAGCGCGTCCATCAGTTTCCGCTGCCAGCGGGCCGCCAGCGGCGCATCCAGCAGGCTGTCGCCCGCGAGAATAAAGCCCGGCTGGGCAATCAGTTTCTCAAGACCCTGGGTACTCAACTGGCGCGCCCAGGCAAAATCACGCAGATTCACCGCATCGCGGGTCAAATGGACTGCCAGCGCCTGCGCATCTTCTTTGGCCAGCGCCAGCGCGGCAACCCACGCCAGATACTCGGGCTTGCGCTTACCACGGCGCGGCGAGTTGAGCGTCACCACGCGCGCCCCAGCCAGCGTCACTTTTGCCGAGATATCGCGCAGTACCAGCCGGTCGTTATCCGCCAGCCACAGCGGCGCATCGAGCACCAGTTCGGCCAGATTATCTTCCAGCAGCGACACGCGACCGGTGATATGGCTGGCCGCATGGTGAATGTGCAGCGGCTGCCACTGGGTCAGCGGCACGTGGCTTTGCAGCTCGACAATCACCCGCTCGGACGGCGCAGGCGGTGCCTCACTCAGCAGCCAATCTCCGCGGTTAAGATCTTCTTTTTGCGCCGCACCGGCGATATTCAGCGCAATACGCTGGCCGCCGTGGGCCTGCTCCACCGGCTGGTTCTGCGCATGCAGACCGCGAACGCGCATCGGCGTGTCCATGCCGGTCAGCCATAAAGTGTCGCCCACACGCACATCGCCCGACAGCGCCGTACCGGTCACTACCAGCCCTGCGCCCTTAACGGTAAACGCGCGGTCAATCGCCAGACGAAAACGCTGATTCTCCGGATGTTCGCGAGCGCTCAACTGGCGCAAATGGTCGCGCAGCTCGTCAATGCCGCGGTTTTCCGTGGCAGCGGTTTCAAACAGCGTCGCCTGCTCAAAACCGTATTCACGCAGTACATCGGCAACTTCACGGCGAACGTCGTCGATACGGGCAGTATCTACGCGATCCACCTTGGTTAGCGCCACGGTCAGCGTCGGGTTACCCGTCAGCTGGAGAATCGCCAGATGTTCACGGGTTTGCGCCATCACGCCGTCATCACATGCCACCACCAGCAGAGCGTGGTCAATGCCGCCAACGCCAGCCAGCATATTGGAGAGGAATTTTTCATGCCCGGGCACGTCGATAAAGCCCAGTACGCGACCATCAGGCTGCGGCCAGTAGGCGTAGCCGAGGTCAATCGTCATACCGCGGGATTTCTCTTCCGGCAGGCGGTCGGCGTTAATGCCGGTGATCGCCTGCAGCAGGGTGGTTTTGCCGTGGTCAACGTGACCGGCGGTGGCAATAATCATTTCAGCAACATCTCCAGGAAACGGGGTTCATCTTCAAGGCAGCGCAAATCAAGCCAAAGACGCCCATCATAAATTCGGCCAATCACCGGGACGGGCAGGCTACGCCAGGCGGTAGAGAGCGCTTCAAGTCGGCTCCCTTTACCATCCAGCGGGGTCAGCGCAATCGCCGCGCTCGGCAGGCTTTCGGACGGCAGGGAACCGCTGCCAATCTGCGACGCACACGGCATCACCTGCACCGCAAACTCATCGCCATAGCGCTGACTCAGCGGTTCACGCAGGCGCAGCGCCTGCTGGTGAATCTCTTCTTCCGTGCGGCTTAACAGGCGCAGGGTCGGGAGTTCAGCCGCCAGCTTTTCCGGGTGTAAATACAAGCGTAAGGTGGCTTCCAGCGCGGCCAATGTCATTTTATCGGCACGCAGCGCGCGCTTGAGCGGATGCTGCTGTAGCTGGGCTATCAACGCTTTTTTGCCGACGATAATGCCGGCCTGCGGGCCGCCAAGCAGTTTATCACCGGAAAAACTAACCAGACTCACGCCTGCGGCAATCATCTCCTGCGGCATCGGTTCTTTCGGCAGACCGTAACGGCTGAGATCGATAAGCGAACCGCTGCCGAGATCCGCCACCACCGGCACGCCAAGCTCGCGGCCAATCTCCGCCAGCTCCGCTTCTTCTACCGATTTGGTAAAGCCTTCAATGCTGTAGTTGCTGGTATGCACCTTCATCAGCAACGCGGTGTTATCGTTAAATGCCTGACGGTAATCTTTCGCATGAGTACGGTTAGTGGTGCCAACTTCATGCAGTACGCAGCCAGCCTGACGCATCACGTCGGGAATGCGAAACGCACCGCCAATCTCCACCAGTTCGCCGCGTGAAACGACCACTTCTTTACCGCTTGCCGTTGCTGCCAGCATCAGCAGTACCGCCGCGGCGTTGTTATTCACGATACAGGCATCTTCCGCGCCGGTTATCCGGCACAGCAGGTCGGCCAGCGCACGGTCGCGGTGGCCGCGTCCTGCGCCGTCTAAATCATATTCCAGCGTCACCGGGTCGCGCATCGCCTGGGTGACGGCATCAATCGCCGCCTGCGCCTGCTGCGCGCGTCCAAGGTTGGTATGCAATACGGTGCCCGTCAGGTTGATTACCGGGCGTAATGCGCTTTGCGCATCGCGGCTCAGACGACGCTGCGTCTCCTGCGACCAATCCGCGCTCCAGGCGGGGAGCGTCTGCTGCTCACGAATGCAAAGGCGCGCCTCATCCTGCATCTGGCGAAGCTGTTCCACCACCTGCGAGTGGCCGTGGGCATCAAGTAAACGGGCAAAAGCGGGATCGCGGAGCAGGCGATCGGTCGCGGGAAGCTGGCTGTAGAGCGAACGGGTATCGGTAGTCATGAGTCGGCCTGACGGTTAAATGTTACCCCTCCCGACGGGAGAGGGAGTCATAAGGGAGGGATTGTACAATGTACAGCGGCTCCGCGTTATAGCGTTCAATCAAGCCTTTGGCGGTTCGGTGCGCGCAAAACTCTCACGCAGGAAGAGCGTTTCCGCCAATTTCACAAGGTGAGGTCTCTCCACGCACCAGCCCGGCGCAATGCGGCGGAAGTTCAGATAGCCAATCGCGCAGGCAATAGCGATGGTCGCGAGGTTCAGGGTGTCAGTCTTCAGCGTACCGTCGGCCAGATAGCCTTCCAGCGCATCCAGGCTGCGGCTTATCTTCTCACGCTGGCGCAGCACTTCGGCTTCCGATTGTTGTGCTGCCGGACGCGCCTGTTCACGTACAGAGGCAAGGCCAGCATCCATAATGCCGTCAGCCAGCGATTCCATCTGGCGCACTTTCAGTGCGGCAAGCGGTTCACGCGGCACCATCTCCGGCGCCACGCCCAACAGCTCGATGTACTCGGCGATAATCGGCGAATCAAACCAGCACTGGCCGTCGTCCGTCACCAGCGCGGGCACCTTACCTAGCGGGTTGTACTGTGCCACGCCGTTTTCGGCGTTGTAGGGCTGTTCGTTAACAAACTCAAAGGCGATCCCCTTTTCCAGTAAGAGGACCGATATTTTGCGTACAAATGGGCTGGTGTAGCTGCCGACCAGTTTCATCATCATCTCCTTTGCGCCAACAAAGTAATCAGTATGGCTCAGCTCGCTGCTTTCGCCTTCTGGTTTTTACCTGCTTGGTTCTCCAGATAGAGATAATGTATCCAACTGCCATGCACAAAATGCATGGACGACATGCTTGAAGTAAACGCTAGCCCGCCGCGATAGCGACGCTATTTTTTCTCTGTATCGACAGGACGATACAGGTTGCGATAGTAGGCCAGACGCTCAAGGAACATCTCGGCTTTGTCCTCCGGTATGTCATTAGGCACCTGATTATTTTCCGGTTTCTTATGCAGATACTCGACAAATGCCTGGCTGGAGGCCATGAAATCGACGGCCTTATCGATAATCCGCGGAATGTTTTCACCCATTTTATTGCTCATCGCATGTCCTCCTCATCGATTAACCTTATTCTAAGAATGGATAAAAAGACGCCAGGCGGTTGAGGAAAATGTGCGGATTTTTATCGCTTATTTTCAAAAAAGCGATCGTGTTAACTCATTTTTGATATTACCTTTAAATTCATATCGTTAGATAAGTAACATACTTATTATCACGCGAAGAAACTTCTCCATTTTGTATAATTAACTACCAGAAATGAGCTACAACGCGCATACTAGGGGTTATTACGTCTATTTTGTTATCAGATACCAGCAACATGAAAGAAATCGAAAAGAACGAAATTAAACGCCTGAGCGACATGCTTGATGCTATCCGCCACCAGCAGGCCGCGCTGTCTCTGGTAGAAGGTGCCGAGAAGTACGCCGAGCTTGAGGTTGAAAAAACCAAACTTGAAACGGAAATCGCGCGTCTGCGTGAAGTCCGCACTCAGAAACTCAGCAAAGAAGCGCAGCAGCTGACTAAACTGCCGTTCAGCCGCGCGATTACCAAAAAAGAACAGGCCGACATGGGCAAGCTGAAGAAAAGCGTCCGTGGTCTGGTTGTCGTGCACCCAATGAGCGCGCTTGGCCGCGAAATGGGTCTGCAGGAGATGACAGGGTTCGCCAAGAGCGAGTTCTGATTCCCCTCCCCTTAACCTTCTCCCGCCCGGGGGAAGGTTTTGTTTTCCTCTGCAATCCCCAAACCAATTGGCCCAACCAATTTCACAACCAAATCTCTATTGGTTCACACTTCCATAATCTTTAATCACAAAGCGATTGCTAGAACATAACAATTAGTTAACCATTCATTGGCATTATCCCTACATCACCATATTGGCAGGGCCACTTTTACACAAACCGTGACGCAGAGCTGAGCATAGACTCACCGCAACCGGCGCGTGTGGCCCCCTGGAGACCTGCATGAGCCTCTGGCAACAAAACTACGATCCGGCTGGGAATATCTGGTTATCCAGCCTGATAGCATCGCTTCCGATTCTGTTCTTCTTCTTCGCGCTGATTAAGCTAAAGCTGAAAGGCTATGTCGCGGCAAGCTGGACGGTGTTTATCGCGCTGGCCGTGGCGCTGCTGTTTTACAAGATGCCGGTCGACCGCGCCCTGGCCTCGGTTGTTTACGGCTTCTTCTACGGCCTGTGGCCAATTGCCTGGATAATTATCGCCGCCGTTTTCGTCTACAAAATCTCGGTGAAGACCGGGCAGTTCGACATTATTCGTTCGTCGATCCTGTCGATTACGCCAGACCAGCGTCTGCAAATGCTGATTGTTGGCTTCTCCTTCGGCGCATTCCTCGAAGGGGCGGCGGGCTTTGGCGCACCGGTGGCGATTACCGCCGCGCTGCTGGTTGGCCTTGGCTTTAACCCGCTGTATGCCGCGGGCCTGTGCCTTATCGTCAACACCGCGCCGGTGGCGTTCGGTGCGATGGGCATTCCGATTCTGGTTGCCGGTCAGGTGACCGGGCTTGATAGTTTCCACATCGGTCAGATGGTTGGCCGTCAGCTGCCGTTCCTGACGATTATCGTACTGTTCTGGATCATGGCGATTATGGATGGCTGGCGCGGCGTCAAAGAGACCTGGCCGGCGGTGATGGTGGCGGGTGGCTCGTTTGCTATCGCCCAGTACCTCAGCTCTAACTTCCTCGGGCCGGAACTGCCGGACATTATCTCTTCGCTGGTGTCACTGGTGTGCCTGACGCTGTTCCTCAAGCGCTGGCAGCCGGTGCGTATTTTCCGCTTTGGCGATATGGGCGCTTCGCAGGTCGATATGGATCTGTCGCGCACCCGCTACACCGCAGGACAAGTGGTTCGCGCCTGGTCACCGTTCCTGTTCCTGACCGCGACCGTCACGCTGTGGAGCATTCCGCCGTTTAAAGCGTTATTCGCCCCAGGCGGCGCGATGTACGATCTGGTTATCAACATCTCGGTACCGTTCCTCGACAAGATGGTTGCACGCATGCCGCCGGTTGTTAGCCAGGCGACCGCCTATGTGGCGGTGTATAAGTTCGACTGGCTTTCCGCCACCGGCACCGCGATTCTGTTTGCCGCCCTGCTCTCTATCGTCTGGCTGCGTATGAAGCCGAAAGAGGCTATCAACACCTTCGGCTCCACGCTGAAAGAGCTGGCGTTACCGATTTACTCCATCGGCATGGTGCTGGCGTTCGCCTTTATTTCGAATTACTCCGGCCTGTCGTCGACGCTGGCACTGGCGCTGGCGCATACCGGTCACGCCTTTACCTTCTTCTCACCGTTCCTCGGTTGGCTCGGCGTGTTCCTGACTGGTTCAGACACCTCCTCCAACGCATTGTTCGCCGCGCTTCAGGCTACCGCCGCGCAGCAAATTGGCGTGTCGGACGTGCTGCTGGTTGCGGCCAACACCACCGGCGGCGTGACCGGGAAGATGATTTCACCGCAGTCTATCGCCATTGCCTGTGCGGCGGTCGGCCTGGTGGGTAAAGAGTCTGACCTGTTCCGCTTTACCGTGAAACACAGCCTGATCTTCACCTGTATGGTGGGCGTGATAACGACGCTGCAGGCTTACGTCTTAACCTGGATGATTCCGTGATAATACTGCCCAAACGTCTGTCAGACGATGTCGCCTGCCGCGTGCGGGCATTGATTGAAGAACAGCAACTGGAGGCGGGGATGCGATTACCCGCCGAAAGAAAGCTGGCAGCCCAGCTTGGCGTCTCGCGCAACTCTCTGCGCGAAGCGCTGGCGAAGCTGGTGAGCGAAGGATTGCTGCTCAGCCGTCGCGGCGGCGGCACCTTCGTGCGCTGGCAGCATGAGGGCTGGTCTGAACAGAATATTGTGCAACCGCTGAAAACTCTGCTGGCCGATGACCCGGACTACAGCTTCGATATCCTCGAAGCCCGCCACGCCATTGAAGCCAGCACCGCATGGTACGCCGCGATGCGCGCGACCGATGCCGATAAAGAAAAAATCCGCCTCTGCTTTGAAGCGACACAAAGCGACGACCCGGACCTCGCCTCACAGGCCGACGTTCGCTTTCATCTGGCCATTGCCGAGGCGTCCCATAACGTGGTGCTGCTGCAAACCATGCGCGGCTTTTTCGACCTGCTGCAGTCTTCGGTTATTCAGAGCCGCGAGCGCATGTATCTGGTGCCGCCGGTCTTTGCGAAGCTCACCGAACAGCATCTGGCCATCCTCGACGCCATTACCGCTGGCGATGCTGAAGGCGCGCGTCAGGCGATGATGGCGCACCTCGGCTTTGTCCACACCACTATTAAACGTTTTGATGAAGACCTGGCCCGCCAGGCGCGGAGTACCCGCCTGCCCGACGACCACACTGAACTTTCCAGGGAGAAAAAAGCATGATTATTTCCGCCGCGAGTGACTACCGTGCCGCTGCCCAGCGCATTCTGCCGCCGTTTCTGTTCCACTACATTGACGGTGGCGCGTATGCGGAACACACCCTGCGCCGCAACGTGGAAGACCTGTCAGATGTGGCGCTGCGTCAGCGCATCCTGAGAAATATGTCCGACCTGAGCCTCGAAACCACGCTGTTCAAAGAGCAGCTCTCGATGCCGGTGGCGCTGGCGCCGGTTGGTCTGTGCGGCATGTACGCTCGTCGCGGTGAGGTTCAGGCCGCCGCCGCCGCCGATGCCAAAGGCATTCCGTTTACGCTTTCCACCGTGTCAGTCTGCCCGATTGAAGAGGTCGCGCCGACCATCAAGCGCCCGATGTGGTTCCAGCTGTACGTTCTGCGCGATCGCGGCTTTATGCGCAACGCCCTGGAGCGCGCCAAAGCGGCAGGCTGTTCAACGTTGGTCTTTACCGTCGATATGCCAACCCCAGGCGCGCGCTACCGCGATGCGCACTCCGGCATGAGCGGCCCGAACGCCGCCATGCGCCGCTACTGGCAGGCCGCCACACATCCACAATGGGCATGGGACGTCGGTCTGAACGGTCGTCCGCACGATTTAGGCAATATCTCCACCTACCTCGGCAAACCAACCGGGCTGGAAGATTACATCGGCTGGCTGGCGAATAACTTCGATCCGTCTATTTCGTGGAAAGACCTGGAGTGGATCCGCGAATTCTGGGATGGCCCGATGGTGATCAAAGGGATCCTCGACCCGGAAGATGCCCGCGACGCGGTACGCTTCGGCGCCGACGGGATCGTTGTCTCTAACCATGGCGGCCGTCAGCTTGACGGCGTACTCTCCTCCGCCCGCGCGCTACCGGCAATTGCTGACGCCGTAAAAGGCGATATTACGATCCTGGCCGACAGCGGTATTCGTAACGGTCTGGACGTAGTGCGCATGATTGCGCTGGGCGCAGATAGCGTGCTGCTGGGACGTGCGTATTTGTATGCGCTCGCGACTCACGGCCAAGCGGGTGTCGCTAACCTGCTGAATCTGGTTGAGAAAGAGATGAAGGTGGCGATGACGCTGACAGGGGCAAAATCGATTAACGAGATTAGCCGCGATTCGCTGGTGCAGAGTGCGGAAGTGGCGCAGGCGTTTGGGGCTATTCAGCAGGGGAGCGCGGCGTAGGTCTGTACGGTTTCCCCCCTCACCCTAACCCTCTCCCCAGAGGGGCGAGGGGACGGTTTTGTATCGTTTGCTCGCTCGCGGACCGGTTCTTCTCCCTCTCCCTTTCAGGTAGAGGGCCGGGGTGAGGGTTTCCCCAAATTCTGCTATCCTGCCCCCCGCAATCCAAGGGGGCAGCATGCTTAACATCGTTTTATTCGAACCTGAAATCCCGCCCAATACCGGGAATATCATCCGTCTTTGCGCCAACACCGGTTTTCGTCTGCACATCATCGAACCAATGGGCTTTGCCTGGGACGACAAACGCCTACGCCGCGCCGGGCTGGACTACCACGAGTTCACCGCTGTCACGCGCTATGCCGATTACGCCGCGTTTGTTGAGAGCGAAAATCCGCAGCGTCTGTTTGCCCTGACCACCAAAGGCACGCCCGCGCACAGCGCGGTGAGCTATCAGGACGGTGACTATCTGATGTTTGGTCCGGAAACCCGCGGGCTGCCCGCGACCATTCTGGACGCACTGCCGCCTGAGCAAAAAATTCGTATTCCAATGATGCCGGATAGCCGCAGCATGAACCTGTCGAACGCGGTGTCGGTGGTGGTGTATGAGGCGTGGCGCCAGCTGGGGTATCCGGGCGCGGTATTGCGCAGTTGATATTTGCCGGATGGCGGCTACGCCTTATCCGGCCTACGGTGTGGTAGGCCCGGTAAGCGCAGCGCCACCGGGCAAAGAATCAAATCCCGTCGCCGTACTCAAATCCGTGGTTGATGCCGTTGAAGTGCTGGTCCATATCCATTGCCGGTTTGTCCGACTCCGGCTTACCAACGATACGCGCCGGTACACCCGCCGCGGTAGTGTGTGGTGGGACAGGCTGAAGAACCACGGAACCCGCGCCAATCTTCGCACCGCGACCTACTTCGATATTGCCGAGGATCTTCGCCCCGGCGCCAATCATCACGCCTTCGCGGATTTTTGGGTGACGGTCGCCGCTGGTTTTACCGGTACCGCCAAGGGTAACGGACTGTAGGATAGAGACGTCGTTTTCAATAACGGCCGTTTCACCCACTACAATACCGGTCGCATGGTCGAGCATGATGCCACGGCCAATCTTCGCCGCTGGGTGAATATCCACCTGGAACGACACCGATACCTGATTTTGCAGGAAAATGGCCAGCGCGCGTCGCCCTTGCCCCCACAGCCAATGGCCAATGCGATAGGCTTGTAACGCGTGGAAGCCTTTCAGGTACAGCAGCGGCGTTGAGTATTTGTCGACCGCCGGGTCGCGGGTGCGCACGGCCTGGATATCACAGGCGGCAGAGGCGATCATTTCCGGGTCGGCGGCGTAGGCTTCCTCTACCACTTCGCGAATGGCGATGGCGGGCATAATCGGTGAAGCCAGTTTGTTGGCAAGCATGTAGCTTAAGGCACTGCCGAGATTTTCGTGCTTGAGTAGCGTCGCATGATAGAAGCTGGCGAGCATAGGCTCACAGTCCGCCAGAGCCCTGGCTTCCGCTTTAATATTGTTCCAGACAATTTCCAGTTCTTCACACGACATTGCTTACTCCAGACATATTGGAACGATCGGCAAGTCTGCGCTTGCCGGATCGTCGGGATGACAAAGGTTTCCTGCGATTAGTTGCCGCTATGCTCATCCTTGCGTGCACGACCTAATAAGGTCAATGCTGCCTCGCGCGCGTTTTTTCCGCAATATAATACCTGATAAATTTCCTCGGTTATTGGCATTTCGACACCTACACGGTGCGCCAACTCGCGGACTTCTTTGGTATTACGGTAACCTTCGACCACCTGGCCAATACTGTCTTGCGCTTCCTGAACCTGTGCCCCTTTCCCGAGCGCCATACCGAAACGACGGTTGCGCGACTGGTTGTCGGTACAGGTCAGCACTAAATCACCGAGCCCTGCCATGCCCATAAAGGTCACCGGGTCTGCACCCAGCGCCACGCCAAGGCGTGACATTTCAGTCAACCCACGGGTGATAAGCGCCGTACGCGCGTTCGCGCCAAAGCCGATGCCGTCAGAGATGCCTGCGCCAATCGCAATCACGTTTTTCACCGCGCCGCCCAACTGGACGCCGATGAAATCCGGGTTGCTATACACGCGGAAGCTCTTACCGCAGTGCAGCAGCTGCTGCAAATCGTCGGCAAAGACCGGGTCCGTCGCCGCCAGCGAAATCGCCGTTGGCAAACCGGCGGCCAGCTCTTTGGCAAACGTCGGTCCAGAAATCACCGCCAGCGGAATATCCGGGCCCAGCGCTTCACGCGCCACGTCCTGCAGCAGGCGACCAGTTTCAGCCTCCAGCCCTTTCGTTGCCCAGACCAGACGAGCATCAGGACGCAGCAGCGGTTTCATCTGACGTAATACGTCGCCAAATACATGGCTTGGCACCACCACCAGAATATCGCGACTGGCGGCCAGCGCGGTCGCTAGGTCGCTTTCGAGGTGGAGCGTATCGGGGAACGGAACGTCGGGAAGGAATGCCGCGTTGCAGCGATCGTGCTGTAGCATCGCGACATGGTTGGGATCGTGGCCCCAGAGTATAACCGGATGGCCATTTCTTGCCACGGTGATGGCAAGAGCGGTGCCGTACGAGCCGGCACCGATCACAGTCATTGAAGCATTAAGTGCGTTCATCAGGCATCCTGATGTTGTTCTGCACCTTCGCCAGCCTGCTGTTGCAGATAGTTCATGAACAGCGCATCAAAGTTAACCGGCGCAAGGTTCAGCTGTGGGAAAGTCCCACGGGAAACCAGGCTGGTGATGCATTCACGCGCATACGGGAACAGGATGTTCGGGCAGTATGCACCCAGGCAATGGGCCATCTGAGTCCCTTCGATACCTTCGATAGAGAAGATACCCGCCTGTTGAGTTTCGCACAGGAACGCAGTTTCTTCGCCAAGGCTCGCCGTTACGGTGACACGCAGCACCACTTCATACACGCCGTCAGCCAGTTGGTTGGAAGCGGTATCAAGATCAAGTTTAACCTCTGGCTGCCAATCTTTCTGGAAAACGTGTGGCGCATTTGGTGCTTCGAAAGAAACATCTTTGGTGTAAATGCGCTGAATCTGGAAAGCCATTTCTGCGTTGTTTTGTTCTGACATGTGTAAAAACCCTTTCGTGTTGTCCTTAAAAAAAGCGGAATGCCTCACGCCCGCCCAGGTCAGGCGTGAACGCTTCGCAAAGCATTAGCGCAGCAGGGGATCGAGTCCACCACGTGCATCAAGCGCATACAAGTCGTCGCAGCCGCCAATGTGCTGTGCATCAATAAAAATCTGCGGAACCGTCGTGCGGCCGCTGCGCTGAATCATCTCTTCGCGCTTTTCGGCGTTGCCGTCGATTGGCAGTTCTTCGAAGGTGACGCCTTTTTCAGCCAGCAGCGCTTTTGCACGATGGCAATAAGGGCATGTCGCTTTGGTATAGATTTCAATCTTGGCCATTACAGCTCTCCTGACGTTACCCGATCTACGAGTCGGTATTATTTGCCGCGAACCAGAGGCAGGTTTTCACCGCTCCAGCCTGCGATACCTTCTTTCAGTACGAAGACTTTTTCAAAGCCCGCTTTCAGCAGCGCGCTAGCAGACTCAGTTGCCTGCATGCCGGAGCCGTCGGTGACGATAACCGGTTTGTCTTTGTGTTTTTCCAGCTCGCCGACGTTGTTGGCTTTGATTTCAGCCGGCAGCAGGTTCACGGAACCGGCAATGTGGCCTTTACGGAAATCATCACGCTGGCGCAGGTCGACGACAATCGCGTCTTCTTTGTTAATCAAACGGGTCGCTTCACCACGGTTGATGACCTTAACTTTAGACATCAGCCCTTTAAAGGTGGTGAACAGCACGGCCGCCAGCAGCGCGATCCACGCGATGCTCAGCACAGGGTGACGACCAACAAATTGCATAATCTCTTGCATGGGGGGTAACAGCTCCCGACGTGTAATGTTTAAAAACCAGGGATGGAGTATACCTGCGGCGTGGCGCAAATACAGCCAGCGCGCGCGATGTAATGTGTTTTCTGCGGAGTGCTACGGAAAAAAGGGAGGTTTTGTACGTTTTTCAGCGCCCATCTCCCCGCTTTCTTTGATCTCTCGTTGTTATTTTATCGATTCAGCTGTAGTAAAATTACGCAAATTTTCTGTCTTTAGAGCATGAGGTTGTCGCAATGTCGGTTACTAAAAAACCTATGGTACTGGTGATTCTGGATGGCTACGGCTACCGCGAAGAGCATCAGGATAACGCTATTTACAGCGCTAAAACTCCGGTTATGGACGCGCTGTGGGCAAAACGTCCGCATACCCTGATCCACGCTTCTGGCCTGGAAGTCGGTCTGCCAGACGGTCAGATGGGTAACTCTGAAGTCGGTCACGTGAACCTGGGCGCAGGCCGTATCGTGTATCAGGACCTGACCCGTCTTGACGTCGAAATCAAAGAGCGCACTTTCTTCGCTAATCCGGTGCTGTCTGGCGCGGTAGACAAAGCCGTCGCTGCGGGTAAAGCGGTACACATCATGGGCCTGCTGTCCGCCGGTGGCGTACACAGCCATGAAGACCACATCATGGCAATGGTAGAGCTGGCCGCTGAACGTGGCGCAGAAAAAATCTACCTGCACGCGTTCCTCGACGGTCGCGACACCCCACCGCGCAGCGCCAATGGCTCCCTGCAGAAATTTGAAGAGAAATTTGCCGCGCTGGGCAAAGGCCGCGTGGCCTCTATCATCGGTCGTTACTATGTGATGGACCGTGATAACCGTTGGGATCGCGTTGAACAAGCTTACAACCTGCTGGTTGAAGCCAAAGGCGAATTCCAGGCTGACACCGCGGTTGCCGCGCTGGAAGCTGCCTACGCTCGCGATGAAAACGATGAATTCGTGAAAGCCACCGTTATCCGTGCAGCCGGCCAGGCCGATGCCGCAATGGAAGACGGCGATGCGCTGATCTTCATGAACTTCCGTGCTGACCGTGCGCGTGAAATCACCCGCGCGTTCGTGAACGCCGACTTCGACGGCTTCAAACGCCACAAAGAAGTGAAGCTGGGCGATTTCATCATGCTGACCGAATACGCAGCAGACATCAAAGCACCTTGCGCTTACCCACCAGCCTCCCTGGAAAATACCTTCGGTGAGTGGATGGCGAAGCATGAGAAAACGCAGCTGCGCATCTCCGAAACCGAGAAATACGCGCACGTGACCTTCTTCTTCAACGGCGGCGTAGAAGAGCCGTTCAAAGGCGAAGATCGCATCCTGATCAACTCCCCGAAAGTGGCGACCTACGACCTGCAGCCGGAAATGAGCTCCGCTGAGCTGACCGAGAAGCTGGTTGCCGCTATCGAAAGCGGTAAGTACGACACCATCATCTGTAACTATCCGAACGGCGATATGGTTGGCCATACCGGCGTGATGGAAGCTGCGGTGAAAGCGGTTGAAGCGCTGGATCACTGCCTGGATGAAGTGACTCGTGCGGTCGAGAAAGTAGGCGGCCAGCTGCTGGTTACCGCTGACCACGGCAACGCTGAGCAGATGCGTGACCCGGCTACCGGCCAGGCGCACACTGCACACACCAGCCTGCCGGTTCCGCTGATCTACGTTGGCGATAAAACCGTTAAAGCGGTGGAAGGCGGCAAGCTCTCCGATATCGCGCCAACCATGCTGACGCTGATGGGGATGGAAATCCCGCAACAGATGACTGGTAAGCCGCTGTTCATCGTGGAATAATCCCTCCCCATGAGGGGAAAGGCGATTTATTCCATTAAATGGGCCGAGGCGACGCTTCGGTCCACGTTCTACGCCAGCGCGCTCAGCGCTGGCGTATTGCTGTGCGCCGCGCCCGCCCATGCGGACGACCGTTCACAGCTCCAGTCTATTCAGGCCGATATCGCCGCCAAAGAGCGCGCGGTACGCCAACAGCAACAACAACGCGCTACCCTTCTCGCCCAGCTTAAAGCGCAGGAACAGGCCATTGCCGCCGCCGCGCGTCAGCTCCGTGAAACGCAAAACTCACTGGCGCAGCTTAACGCGCAGATTGCCGAGATGAACGCCTCCATCGCCAAGCTGGAAAAACAGCGGGCGGCGCAGGAGCGTAATCTGGCCGCACAGCTTGATGCCGCATTCCGTCAGGGCGAGCACACCGGCATTCAGCTTATCCTCAGCGGTGAAGAGAGCCAGCGCGGCCAACGCCTGCAGGCCTACTTTGGCTACCTGAACCAGGCACGCCAGGAAACTATCGCCGAGCTTAAGCAGACCCGCGAAGAAGTCGCCGCGCAGAAAACCGAGCTTGAAGAGAAGCAGAGCGAACAGCAAACGCTGCTGTACGAGCAGAAAGCCCAGCAGGCCAAACTCGAAGCGGCGCGTAATGAACGTCAGAAAACCATTTCCGGGCTCGAATCCTCCATTCAGGCAGGCCAACAGCAACTCGGCGAACTGCGCGCCAACGAATCCCGTCTGCGGAGCAGCATTGCCCGCGCGGAGGCTGCTGCTAAAGCCCGCGCCGAACGCGAAGCGCGTGAAGCGGAAGCCGTGCGCAACCGTCAGCAAGAAGCCACCCGTAAAGGCACCACCTACAAACCTTCCGAAAGTGAACGTTCGCTGATGGCCCGTACCGGCGGCCTGGGCGCACCACGTGGTCAGGCTTTCTGGCCCGTACGTGGCACAACGCTTCATCGATATGGCGAACAGCTCCAAGGTGAGCTACGTTGGAAGGGGATGGTGATAAGCGCAGCGGAAGGCACCGAAGTGAAAGCCATCGCCGATGGGCGCGTCATCCTTGCCGACTGGCTTCAGGGTTACGGCCTGGTAGTCGTGGTCGAGCACGGTAAAGGCGATATGAGCCTGTACGGTTATAACCAAAGCGCGCTGGTCAGCGTTGGCACACAGGTGCGCGCCGGTCAGCCTATCGCTCTGGTGGGCAACAGTGGCGGTCAGGGTAGACCGTCGCTCTATTTCGAAATTCGCCGTCAGGGTCAGGCGGTCAATCCACTGCCGTGGTTGGGAAGATAAGTTTTGCTTCAATTTCGCAGGATAGCTTTACTCGGTGCGCTGGCATTAGCCGCACCGAGCTACGCCGGTAAATTATCAATCGTTATCGATGACTTTGGTTATCGTCCACAGACGGAAAACCAGGTGCTGGCGATGCCCTCCACCATTTCCGTCGCGGTGTTACCCAACGCGCCTCACGCGCGTGAAATGGCCACCAAAGCCCATAACAGCGGGCACGAGGTGTTAATTCACCTGCCGATGGCGCCGCTCAGCAAGCAGCCGCTGGAGAAGGACACCCTTCGCCCGGACATGAGCAGCGATGAGATCGAACGCATTATTCGTGAAGCGGTGGATAAGGTGCCGTACGCCGTCGGGCTGAACAACCATATGGGCAGCGCGATGACTTCCAGCCTGTTCGGGATGCAAAAGGTGATGCAGGCGCTCAGTCGCTATAACCTCTATTTCCTCGACAGCATGACCATCGGCAACAGCCAGGCAATGCGCGCCGCTAACGGGACCGGCGTGAAGGTGATTAAGCGCAGGGTTTTCCTGGACGATACGCAGAACGAAACGGATATCCGCGTGCAGTTTAATCGGGCTATCGATTTAGCGCGCCGCAACGGTTCGGCCATCGCCATTGGTCACCCGCACCCGACCACCGTCCGCGTACTGCAGCAGATGGTCTACAACCTGCCATCGGACATTACTCTGGTTCGCCCAAGCAGCCTGCTTAACGAGCCGCAGGTTGATACCTCAAGACCAAACAACAGTTTGCCAACCCAAAGTCAGCCAACCGCACCGCGCAATCCGTTCCGCGGCGTGAAGCTCTGCAAACCGAAAAAACCGCTGGAGCCAGTTTACGCCAGCCGTTTCTTCAATGTGTTAAGCGAGAGCATCACCCACAGCACGCTGGTGCAGTATATGCAGCTGCAGTGGCAGGGGTGGCAGTAGTTAGTCGTTCAATTCTAGCGTTAATCGTGACAGGCGACGTGGCGTGAGTGATTTATCACGCCATTTGCTGAACCGCAAAGCCCAGAGTAAGACCTGATAGCCCAGCTTAACGCTGCGGATGTTACACACCATGCGTTTAAACATGCCTGATACAAACACCTCGGCAATCATCCGCTGGCGGATCTGTGGATCGGGTTCTTTACGAATGCAGTGGCATACTCGCAGCCCTTCATAAATCACCTGTTGCTTAAACTCAGGATAGATAGGGATACGGTTAGCGTAGCTATGATTAAGCTCATCCAGCAGGCGAGTTATTTTAATATAGTGCCGTTGATAATTTAAATTCGCTTCACCCTGCCGCTTCATATGGCTAATTGAGCCATCGTGTTGGTAGTACTTATATAACGGTTTTTCCGTATATCTCACACGAGTGGCATTAAACATAAATGCCGTACTCCACATGACATCCTGATGATGTAACCCTGGGATAAATCTTATATTGTGTTCTTTAATGAGGTCATTTCTATATACCCCCATCCAGAGAACATGCGTCCAGCGCCGCGAAGCAAGCCCCATACGCAACCAGTCCGGGCCGGACAGGACACCGGTAGAACGCAGGCGATCGGTTGGAATGGATACCCAAACTCGGGACGTTTCCCGCGAACTCCAGTCCGCGTTGCCTTGTGCAACATCAAGATTATCCTGTAAAGCCATCCCCATCAGCGTTTCATACATATCTGGATAGACTTCATCATCAGCATCAACGAATGCGATGTAATCCCCTACGGCCACATCCAGGCCAAGGTTACGCGCAACGGAGACACCCTGGTTAGCCTGATGCAGCAGCCGAACATGGGGATACTTATCCACATAGTATTGCGCAATATCGACGGAGCAATCCGTAGAACCATCATTAACAATAATGATTTCGAGATCTTTCCAGGTCTGCGCAATTAACGACTCCATACAGTCACGAAAGTAACCACCGGCATTATATAACGGGATAATAACGCTTAATTTATATTTACTTTGCATAGTAGGGTAATCAGCTAATCTATGGGATTGTGGTTACTCTATCACTCGATTATTAAGATACTATTAAGGTTTAAAAAGACGCACAATTTCTCGGAAAATAGGCCAGCCCCCATACAAATTTATATTAACTACTTTTATAACCTCTTGTTTTACACGTCTGAGTTACAGAAAATAGCACAAATTGCTAACTTTGTTTCTACCTGAGTATGGCAAAGGATTTTGTAACGCAGATTTGATCTCTCTCACAAAATGAACAATACGCAGGTGATGATGGTGCGGGCATCTTTGCGGCCTCGATGCTTTACATCGAAAAAGCCTCATTTCACCCCTTAATAAATCTATATTTTTCAATTAGATAAAATAAAAAGTCGTTATTTCTGCTCATTTCACATAAAAGCATGTATTAACTAAACGTTAGCGACACAGTTTTGTATAATACAGAGCGTTATTATTTCAACAAGATTAGATATACGGAGGTGAATTTAATGAATATTATTCAGACTGAATTGGATGGTTTTAACGTCTATTTCAAGAAAAAAAATATTAACTTCCCTTCGTTGATGGAAAAATTCGCGCGCAATGAAATAAAGGGAAAACCACTAAATGCTGAAAATGGTTTTCGGAGTGTTTATCTTGTCGAGTATGATAATAAAAAGTTTATCGTCAAAAACGATCGCGAAATTGACCATCGCTTTGAGAAAAAAGCATTAAACTTTATTTTTGGCCCCTTTTATTCAAACATGATTAAGCGACTTGGGCGGCTAACACCCGAGCAGCGTTCCTGCACCGCAGATCTCTACTACGTGGCTGAAAAATGTCAATTACGTCAATGTGTTGAAGTATCTACTATTCATGAATATATTGACGGCGAGCCTCTTACCGAGATTAACGAAAGTAACGCGCAGGATGTAAAAGACTGTATTATCAAACTTCACAACGCTGGTCTTGCTTCAAATGACATTCACCCTGGCAATTTTATCAGGACACCATCAGGTGAACTTAAAGTTATCGATCTCTCATGCAAGGGCAGTCTGAAAATATGCCAGGCGAACGATATCATAACGCTCCGGAATAAGTACAACATCGATATTCAGGGTCATGGTTTCGTTTATAAGCTAATTTTATTAAAAGAAAATCTTCGCCGGCTTTCACGAAAAATTCGTGGCAAGTAAAAAAATAGCCAGATAATTATCGTATCTGGCTATTCGCTATTTATCCTACCAGCTTAATACCTAATCCCAACTCAGTACCACTTTGCCCGACTGACCGGAACGCATGGCGTCAAAGCCTTTCTGGAAGTCATCAATGCCGAAACGGTGGGTAATCATCGGTGACAGATCCAGACCAGACTGGATCAACGCCGCCATCTTGTACCAGGTTTCAAACATTTCACGACCATAGATACCTTTAATAAACAGTCCCTTAAAGATAACCTTGGTCCAGTCGATAGACATATCAGATGGCGGAATCCCCAGCATCGCGATACGCCCACCGTGGTTCATGGTGTCGAGCATAGAACGGAACGCCGGCGGCGCGCCGGACATCTCCAGGCCCACATCGAAGCCTTCGGTCATACCCAACTCAGCCATCACATCGTTCAGATTCTCTTTGGAAACATTAACCGCGCGGGTAACGCCCATTTTGCGCGCCAGATCCAGACGGTATTCGTTCACGTCGGTGATCACCACGTTACGCGCACCCACGTGTTTCGCCACGGCTGCCGCCATCACGCCAATCGGGCCCGCACCGGAGACCAGCACATCTTCACCCACCAGGTCGAAGGAGAGCGCCGTGTGCACCGCATTGCCGAATGGATCGAAGATAGAGGCCAGATCGTCAGAGATATTGTCCGGGATTTTGAAGGCGTTAAACGCAGGGATCACCAGATATTCCGCGAAGCAGCCTGGGCGGTTTACGCCCACGCCAATGGTGTTACGGCACAGGTGAGTACGACCGGCGCGGCAGTTACGGCAGTGGCCGCAGGTGATATGGCCTTCACCGGAGACGCGGTCGCCGATTTTAAAGCCACGCACTTCCTGACCAATCCCGACCACTTCACCCACGTACTCGTGGCCGACAACCATCGGAACCGGGATGGTCTTCTGTGACCATTCATCCCAGTTGTAGATATGCACATCGGTACCGCAGATAGCGGTTTTGCGAATTTTAATCAGCAGGTCGTTATGGCCGAGTTCCGGTTCCGGAACATCGGTCATCCAGATCCCTTCTTCCGCTTTCAGTTTGGATAACGCTTTCATCTCACACCCTTAGGCAATGACGCCCAGTTGTTTACCGATGCGGGTAAAGGCTTCCACCGCACGTTCAATTTGTTCCGTCGTATGCGCCGCCGACATCTGGGTGCGAATACGCGCCTGGCCTTTTGGTACGACCGGGAAGAAGAAGCCGGTCACGTAGATCCCTTCTTTTTGCAGCTCACGGGCAAAGTTCTGCGCGATAACGGCATCACCCAGCATCACCGGAATAATGGCGTGATCGGCACCCGCAAGGGTGAAACCTGCCGCGGTCATTTTTTCGCGGAACAGACGCGCATTGGCCCACAGGCGATCGCGCAGCTCAGCGCCGGACTCGACCATTTCGAGTACTTTGATAGACGCGGCAACGATGGCTGGCGCCAGGGAATTGGAGAACAGGTACGGGCGAGAGCGCTGACGTAGCCACTCCACCACCTCTTTGCGCGCAGCGGTATAGCCGCCGGACGCGCCGCCGAGCGCTTTGCCCAGCGTGCCGGTGATGATGTCCACACGGCCCATCACGTCGCAGTATTCATGGGAGCCACGGCCGTTTTCGCCGACAAAACCGACGGCGTGGGAGTCATCGACCATCACCAGCGCATCGTAAATGTCTGCCAGATCGCACACGCCTTTCAGGTTGGCGATCACGCCGTCCATGGAGAACACGCCATCGGTGGCAATCAGCACATGACGCGCACCGGCAGCACGCGCTTCTTTCAGGCGTTCTTCCAGCTCAACCATATCGTTGTTGGCGTAACGGAAACGCTTCGCCTTGCACAGACGCACGCCGTCGATGATTGAGGCATGGTTCAGGGCATCGGAGATAATGGCGTCTTCTGCGCCCAACAGCGTCTCAAACAGGCCGCCGTTGGCGTCGAAGCAGGAGGAGTACAGAATCGCATCTTCCATACCGAGGAAGCTCGCCAGCTTCTGCTCCAGCACCTTGTGGCTGTCCTGGGTGCCGCAGATAAAACGGACTGAAGCCATACCAAAGCCGTGGCTGTCCATGCCCGCTTTCGCGGCGTTAATCAGTTCAGGATGGTTCGCCAGGCCAAGGTAGTTGTTGGCACAGAAGTTGATGACGTGGCTGCCGTCACCCACGGTGATGTCCGCCTGCTGAGCGGAGGTGATAATACGTTCTTCTTTAAACAACCCTTCCGCGCGAGCGGTGTCCAGGTCGTTCGTTAACTGTTTGTAGAAATCACCACGCATTGCAACTCTCCAGATCCGGTAAAATTTGGCACATATTACCCAAAGCTATACGCAGATACGAGATGATGCATTTCTGAATGAATTATTTGCAGCATAAATCACGTGGCCTGATGTTCACGACACGGCGAAAGGCTGAAGGCTTAGCAATGTGATGATATGATAAAGGGTATTCGTGCCCGGGATTGTCCAGGGCCTATTCATTTCAAAGGTTACAGTTATGATTATCGTTACCGGCGGCGCTGGCTTTATTGGCAGCAACATCGTGAAAGCGCTCAATGACAAAGGCATCACCGACATTCTGGTGGTGGATAACCTGAAAGATGGCACCAAGTTTGTGAACCTGGTCGATCTGGATATCACCGACTACATGGATAAAGAAGACTTTCTGATCCAGGTTATGGCCGGTGAAGAGTTCGGTGAAATCGAAGCGGTCTTCCACGAAGGTGCCTGCTCTTCCACCACCGAGTGGGACGGTAAGTATGTGATGGATAACAACTATCAGTACTCCAAAGAGCTGCTGCACTACTGCCTGGAGCGTGAAATTCCGTTCCTGTACGCCTCTTCCGCAGCCACCTACGGCGGCCGCACCAGCGACTTCATCGAGTCCCGTGAGTTTGAAAAACCGCTGAACGTTTACGGTTACTCCAAATTCCTGTTCGACGAATACGTACGTCGCATCATGCCAGAAGTGGATTCCCCAATCGTCGGTTTCCGTTACTTCAACGTCTATGGCCCACGTGAAGGGCACAAAGGCAGCATGGCGAGCGTGGCGTTCCACCTGAACACCCAGTTGAACAATGGCGAAAGCCCGAAACTGTTCGAAGGCAGCGACGGCTTCAAACGTGACTTCGTCTACGTTGGCGACGTTGCCGCAGTGAACCTGTGGTTCTGGGAAAACGGCAAATCCGGCATCTTTAACCTGGGTACCGGCCGCGCAGAATCCTTCCAGGCCGTTGCAGATGCCACCCTGGCGTACCACAAAAAAGGCAGCATCGAATACATTCCGTTCCCGGACAAACTGAAAGGCCGCTATCAGGCGTTCACACAGGCCGATCTGACCAACCTGCGCGCAGCAGGCTACGATAAGCCGTTTAAGACCGTCGCCGAAGGCGTAACGGAATATATGGCCTGGCTGAACCGCGACGCGTAAGAAGTTAGCATGAAAATACTGGTGATCGGCCCGTCATGGGTGGGCGACATGATGATGTCGCAAAGTCTCTATCGCACGCTCAAGGCGCGCTATCCCCAGGCGATAATCGACGTGATGGCACCCGCATGGTGCCGTCCGCTGTTATCGCGGAGGCTGGAAGTCAACGACGCGATCGCGATGCCGCTTGGGCATGGCGCGCTGGAAATTGGCGAACGGCGCAAGCTCGGTCATAGCCTGCGTGAAAAGCGCTATGACCGCGCGTACGTCCTGCCTAACTCGTTTAAATCGGCGCTGGTGCCGTTCTTTGCAGGTATTCCGCTGCGAACCGGCTGGCGCGGAGAAATGCGCTACGGCCTGCTGAATGACGCGCGCGTGCTGGACAAAGACGCCTGGCCGTTGATGGTCGAGCGCTACGTCGCGCTGGCTTATGACAAAGGCGTGATGCGCTGCGCCAAAGATCTGCCGCAGCCGCTGCTATGGCCGCAGCTGCAGGTTAACGAAGGGGAGAAATCCCTGACCTGCAACGCGTTTTCACTTTCCAGCGAGCGCCCGATGATCGGCTTTTGTCCCGGCGCTGAGTTTGGCCCGGCGAAACGTTGGCCGCATTATCACTACGCGACGCTGGCAAAACAGCTCATTGATGAGGGTAACCAGATTGTCCTCTTCGGCTCGGCGAAAGATAACGACGCCGGCAATGAGATCATCGCTTCACTGAGCGACGAACAAAAAGGCTGGTGCCGCAATCTGGCCGGGGAAACCCAGCTGGAACAGGCCGTCATTCTGATTGCCGCCTGCAAGGCTATCGTCACCAATGATTCCGGCCTTATGCACGTTGCCGCCGCGCTTAACCGCCCGCTGGTCGCGCTCTATGGGCCAAGCAGCCCTGACTTTACGCCGCCGCTTTCCAATAAGGCGCGCGTGATTCGCCTTATCACCGGCTATCACAAAGTGCGTAAAGGCGACTCCGCCCAAGGCTATCACCAGAGCCTGATTGATATTACCCCAGCCCGCGTGCTGGAAGAGCTCAATGCTCTGATGTCGAGCGAGGAAGCCTGACGCATGCGGGTTCTGATCGTCAAAACATCTTCCATGGGTGACGTGCTGCACACGCTGCCCGCACTCACCGATGCTATGCGCGCCATTCCAGGCATCCGTTTCGATTGGGTTGTCGAGGAGGGCTTCGCGCAGATTCCCTCCTGGCATGAAGCCGTCGATCGCGTAATACCGGTGGCGATTCGCCGCTGGCGTAAAGCGTGGTTCTCTGCGCCGATAAAAGCCGAGCGGAAAGCCTTTAAAGAAGCGGTTCAGGCCGTTGCCTACGATGCCGTCATTGACGCTCAAGGGCTGGTTAAAAGCGCTGCGCTGGTCACTCGCCTCGCCCATGGCGTCAAAAATGGTATGGACTGGAGCACCGCGCGTGAGCCGCTGGCGAGTCTGTTCTATAACCGTAAGCACCATATCGCTAAAGCGCAGCATGCCGTGGAACGTACGCGCGAGCTGTTTGCCAAAAGTCTGGGGTATGTCAAACCAGAAGCTCAGGGTGATTACGCCATTGCGCAACACTTTGTAAAACAGCAGACGTCTGAATCACAGCCCTACGCCGTATTTTTGCATGCGACAACGCGCGATGATAAGCATTGGACAGAAGCTCACTGGCGGGATCTTATTGCGCTGATACCGAAGACAGGGATTCGTATTAAGCTGCCCTGGGGGGCACCACATGAAGAGGAAAGAGCAAGAAGAATTGCGGAAGGGTTTGATAATGTCGATGTGCTGCCGCGGATGAGCCTTGAGGAAATTGCGCGCATCCTAGCCGGCGCAGAATTTGTGGTGTCGGTTGATACTGGTCTTAGCCATCTGACCGCCGCGCTCGATCGCCCAAACGTGACGCTCTATGGTCCCACCGACCCTGGCCTCATCGGTGGTTACGGCAAGAACCAGTTAACGTGCATTGCTCCGGAAGGTAAACTGCGGTTACTCACCGCTCAGCAAGTACTAAAACACCTACCTTCCGATACATAAACCTTCGGCTCTGCACGCTTAACAGAACATGCAGAGCATCGATGAACTTACTGCAGGAAGGGTTTTACATGCACCATGATCTCTTCACAACTCACCTTCTCAAGCGCTGAACGGTACTTAATTTCATCCAGTGTTGTATAGGCTTTGTAAACCACCTTGTGCAATTGAGGGTCCTGATAGGGACCATAGAGATAAGGTGAAGTGATCACATACATACTCACCGTCGGTACTCGCATTGCCACAGCAAGGTGCATAGGGCCCGTATCTGATGTTACCAGCAGGTCCATATTCTTCACTTCCTGAATCAGCCCCTTGAGCGTCGTTTTACCGATAAGCGGTTTTACACGATCATGAAAGCGGCTATCCAGTTTTTGCAAAAATTCATCCTGCAGAGGCACTTCATTCGGCGCACCAATCAGGACGACACGCACGTCATCATGGGCAAACAGTTGGTTTGCGAAAGTGACAAATCGCTCAACAGGCCAGCATTTCTTAAAGGATGACGCTCCCATTTGAAAACCAATCCAGCGCAGCTGCGAATCTGCCTCACTCACCGTACGTTCGACAGGGAATGGCAGGTGCATGCTGTTATCTGGTTTTTCATTCAGCAAAGGCATGATGAGCTCCAGCTTTCGCTGAATAGTATGCCCAACAAATTTGCTGATTCTGTTGGTCGCCCATTTGCTGACGAGCGGGATGTCCTGTTTATCGTTATCAACAAAGACATACTTCGTGCCAGCCATAATGGCGCTGAGGAAATCGTAAGGTGTATGGGAGTGAAGAATCACCGTCAGATCAGGCGTTCCACGCTTTTTGATCTCTTTAACTAACGCCGGGAGGGTTGTGAGCTTATTGTCCCACGAAATAAGATCGTCCCAGTCTCTCCCCCCCTTGAGGAAGTCATACATCTTTTTGTGGCATATCAAAGTGATTGCCGCAGAAGGATATGTCTGGCGAAGCGCATGAATTGCTGGAGAGTTCATCATGAAATCACCCAGCGCCGTTGAAGAATAAATCAGGATATTCTTCAGCTGACTTTTATCCTGATTTTCAAATTCTTGCTGACTAAAAGAAAAATCTTTCTTACGAGTATGTATCATTAAAAAAAGATTAACCAGTAATAGCTGAATTCTTTTTCTCAATGCTCTAATCATTAAATAAAACCTATTTAACCTATCGCCAGACAGAGATCAATATAGCAACTTACCTATATCAATAAGTAAGCTTATGCTTCATCCGTTACCGTATTTTTTCGCACCTGCTCCTGCAGGCTGACAAACCGCGTGAATACATCATCGACGCTAATGTTGCGAGCATCGTAATCTTTTCCTTGCAGCATCTCGTACGGCACTCCCCATGGGGTCCATAGCCATGCGGCTTTGTTGCCGAATAGTGCAACTACCGGTTTATGTACCCCAGCAGCAATATGCAAAGCACCGCCGTCGCTGGTCACAATCTGATCGCATAGCGACATACCGGCCATCAGTTCACGTACGGTGTTGGTTCTTACTGGAATAATCGGCAGATCGGCACACTGCTCGGTGATAAAGTCAGCCTTCTCGTCATCACCGGGATGTAATTTATTATCTGACTTTCCTGGAGACCAGAATAACAGGATATGACATGCCTGCTCGGCAGCAAGTTTATGCGCAAGCGCAACAAACTTTTCTTTTTGCCATTGTTGTTCTTCTCTTCGCGAGCTTATCTGCAACCCATAAACAGGCAGGTCATCCTGAGGAAAATCTATCTTTGCTTTTATGTCAGTCAGTTCTTTCGGCGTGACATACAGCTCCAGCGGGCCAGGTTTAGAAGTACAGCCTAGCGGTCCCGTTAATCTGTCCAGTAAATTGACCAGATGAAGCTGCTCCTGAGTTTCAGGAATAGCATCGGTGATAATATCAGGGCAGTCATTGCCAATCGCGATAATTCTTTTTGCGCCCGCTAATTTTGCCCACTGTAAAGGACGTTTATCCCAATGTTCTTTCGCAATAATCGCAACATCATATTTAGCACGGCGCAGATCAATAATCGTCTTCAGTCGCTGAAACAACACCTTAAGGCTAGATGTACCTTTAGAGCGATGATGTAGCTTACTGTATAAGAAAACTTTACCGACATGAGGGTTATTTTCGATGATCGATTGGTTGTAGGTGTTAACTAACAAATCAACCTTACAATTCATGTCTTTTGCAATAGTGGAGATCAGCGGCGTTGTCAGTATCAAGTCGCCAATATTATCTCTACGAATAATTAAAACTTTCATTTTTTCGCCTGTGATATTTTATTACTCGTAAAGATCAGGCCTAGCATTAAACCGGATAACGCAAGGTTTTGCTCAAGGAAGTGATCGCGCATCATGTTATCCACACCGCTACGGAACAAGAAGCTCACGGTGAAGAGAGATAAGTACAAACCTGGAATAATTAAATCACGCGAGAATGCACGCCAACCAATAAGGATCATCAGCAAGACGAATGCTAGCCAGTTGATAAGCCCAAGGACACCGTTCTGAAGCGTGACATCAATCAGCCCGTAGTGGCTGTTAGACTGTTGAATAATAGGGTCGTGATATTTTTCCTGCAGCAACACTAAGAATGCGTCTTTTCGCGGACCGGCGCCAAACGGGTGTTCCGCAATTAAATCAGTCCCCTGGCGGAAGAACGATGCTCGGCAGCTATTAGAGTCATCCATTATACGGCCAGTGCTGTCCTGCATTAACGGACCATCAAAACCGTTATAGCAACGGCTGTGCATACCCAGATCCCAGCCAGCGACCATATCCATACTCAGGCTTTTCCAGCGAGCATCCTGATGCCAGGAAGTGTAACCCACAATACCTACAACCATCGCTACCACTAGCGCGGCCAGACTAAGCTTCGGCAAGTTCTTACGGCTAATCGCCTTCAAGGCAATAAAAACGCAGATAGAAATCGTGCTACCAATCAGGCCGATGGTGCCCCAACGAGTCTTCGCTAACGCAGAACAGATAAAGCACAGCAGAATAAAGGCTGCCATCAGTTTGTTGCTGAAGAGCAGATATTTGCGGCCCAGGAACAACCGGCAGGCAATTTCTGCCAGCAAAATGCCCGTTACCATGTTGATCTGGAAGCTCATCTCGGTACGAGTTGGCACGATCCACGTATGACCCCAGAGTATCGTGCCTGTCTTGATGTAAAAATAGATATTCTGCAGCAGGTGAATAAATAGAACCCCTAACGAACACAGAACAACTAAAGACATCACTTTATTGGTGGTTATATTTTTAAAGTGATATTTACAGATTGGGTACAAAAAAAGCCCAACAAAGAACAATAGCCCCGCTCGTAGGTATTGTCCCTGCCAACTACGGATCATCTCTTTCACATCAACCGCAACAAATAGACCATTGAGCAATGTGAATACGAGGAAAAGAAGAATTAAACCGATAGCATATTTTGCCAATCGACTAAGCTCAATATGCATATACTTTTTACGCACGCAAAAATATAGCGTTAGCGCAGTGCCTAAGTATATGAAAAGATTCCTATTAGTTGGCAGAATTGAATTCTGGATAGGCCAGACAAAACATAAAACACAAAAAGAAAATAACAACAAATAAGCTGCAATACCTTTAGATGGAGATTGCATTTGTGTGTTTGAATTCATATAAACCCTATTGGAACAAAATCCAGCACATATTTATAAATTAAAAATGCAAGAAGAGAAGTAGTGTTGTTTCGTTCCATGAAATACAAAATCCATTTACAAATCATTCTTTATAGCTAAAATTACAGTGATTTACGAATTGTCCTTTCGCGAATAAGTTTGGCTTTTCCTTCAACCTGCTCAATAAACGTATTTTCGTTCTTAATAATATCTTTCAGGCTACCATTGAAATATATCTTTAAAAATCGATAGTAGTCACGGGTTGTTAGGCCGATATTATCGGAGGAAAAATAAAGCCCGGTAAGATCTTTGTTACGCCAACGCAAAGGTACTTTATTTCTGATTTGCGCTCGATGCAGATCGATCACCGAAATTTTCAGATCATTGCCATTTTTCTCATCAAATGGGAGATGAAGTAAGAAATGACAAATATAGCAATCGCGGTGGTTAACGCCGCCAAGATGCATCGCCCGAACCATATTGGCTACACGTTGAATCAGCATTCTTTTTATGCGCGGCTGCGGAGGTTCAACACGCCACTTTGCACAATAATCTTCCAGGCTAATGGTCGGCGTTAAATCTTCGGTAATGATAAAGGAGGTTTTCTTAACAGGATTCCAGCCTGTTTCGCCAAATGCAACGCCATGCATCGTATCAACGCCCAAAGAAGCTAAACGGTGTATAGCATTCCACTCACGGTCAGCCCCGAGTACCGGCATACGCAGTGAAAGCAGATTCTTAATAACTTCTTTATAAGTAGTACCTCGGTGCCACTTCAAAAAATAGCTCTTATCAGCGACGCTAAAACGAAGTGTGCGACGGGTTTCTAGCTCCCGAAAGACCTCACCCTGAAGCTTTCTAACCTCGATGAATGGGTCTTTTCCCTTCCACAAAGTGGCAAAGGGTTCATGTAACTCAACCATGCAATTCACCTGTAATAATATCCGCAACATGTTCTGGCAGACTATAGAGATCCTGCGTATCCGCATAATGCCGCGCTTTTTGCGCCCACTCTTCACGCAGTGAGCTATCCGTCAGGACTTTCTGCAACGCACCATCAAGCGCATTTTGCTCAAAAGGTTCACTAAACACGGCACCGCATCCTGCCGCCGCAACATGAGGCGCATATCCGCAAACCTCTGTTACGAGTACAGGCAAACCTGCCGCGATAGCTTCAACCAGTACAATTCCCGCGGCTTCCTGCTTCGCCGGATGTAATAACACATCCGCGGCCGCCATCAGATGAGCAACATCATCACGCCCCGCAAAGAAATGGACATTTTCTTTCACACCCAATTTTTCTGCCTGCGAAGCGAAGGTGCGCGGTTTATCCTGGCCGACAACAAAGAGCTGGGTTTGGCGACGAATAGCCTCAGGCAGTGCAGCGACAGCAGCAATTGAGCGGCTGACCCCTTTACGTGAGAAGTCAGAACCCACCTGCAGCAATAAAAACTGCTGCGGGGTGATACCGTTGGCTTCACGGTAGCGTTCACGACTGCCAGGCGGCTGATTGCTGTATTTTCTGTCGGGGTAGATACCGGGAGGAAGGAGCTGAAAGCGATCGTCTTCCGTATGGTAAAACTTTTTAAAATCAACAATTTGCTTTGTTGTCAGCATCAGCAGCTTTGTCTTTACGCCAGGTTTAAACACCGCTTGCTCAAAGGCCGCATAGTGACGGTATCGTGCAGTTAAGCGATACAAAAATCCCTTTTCTTTCGAGACTTTAGCCGCATAACACACGTCGGCGGCGTAGTAGTAATCCAACCCCGGCATTTTGTTAAAGCCCAGCACGCGGTCTGCCGGATGTTGAGTTAAATGCTGTTGAACCCACGTTTGATACTGCTTATCTCGCCCATGGTTAGAATGCGCCGTCACCGGAACATCAACGCACTCAAACTCCGCCGGGCGTTCCCCTTGCCAGGCTCGCGTATAGACCCGGACATGATGTCCGCGCGCAGCAATTGTCTTAGCGATGCGCATAAAGTCGCGCTGTAATCCCCCATAGGGGAAATATTTGTACAGGCAGAGAGCAACAATCATTGTGCATTCACCTTGGCTTCTGGCGCTGCGCCATTGAGCACTTGTCTGGCCGCGTTAATAACATCCACCGCAGGGATCACTGACGGATATTTATAGCTGCGGTCCAGTCGCTCTCTTGGCGGTACTGGTTGATAGTGGCCGGCCCATAGCAGCGTGACATTTTCCGCCCATGGTCGCCACGCGATATGATCCGTTGCGCCAAATAGACAAATGATAGGGGTCTTCACCGCGGCTGAAATATGCATTGGAGCGGAATCAACGCCGATAAACAATGCCGCATGGTCAATGAGAGCCGCCAGTTCAGGAAACGTCGTTTTACCCGCCAGTGCGGTGACGGGAGGTAATTTGCATCCTTCCGCAATATCACGGATGCACTCCTGGTCATCCTTCCCTGGTCCAGAGGTCAGCACAACCGGATAACCCTGTTCCTGTAAGGCATCGATAACCTCGCGAAATTTCTCGTTATCCCAGCATTTAAAAATCTGACGTGCGGTTGGCTGAATAACGACATAGCGCTCACCCACGTTGAGCTGTTCTAGCTGTTCATGGATGTTTTGCCAATGGGCAGGAGCATAGTTCATAGACAGTTCGCGATTGAGCGTGCTCAGCCCAAGCGGATTCAAAACCGACAGGTTACGTTCAACGATATGATCGCCAGTAATCGGCACAAGGTGCGTAAAGCTCTTCTGCCAGAAAGGTTTCTGGCGGTGCGGGAAATCAGGGGAAAGTTTTGTACCAGCCGACAAAAAACGGACCAATAGTGCAACCAGCCACTGATCGGTCAAGTTGATCACTAAATCATATTGGTTTTGGCGTAATTTTTTTATTAATGAAATGAAGTTAGCGATTTTCTTTTTTGTTGTGGCGTTTTTCTTACTGATTCCATACAGCGCATTAATTTCCGGATTTTCAGATAAAATCGGCTTTGTGTCTTCATAAAGGAGCACATCGATTTTAGCATCGGGATAGTTACGTTTTAATGTACTGATGACGGGGGTTGTCAGCAGCATATCGCCATGAAAACGCATTTTAATGACCAGGATATTTCTGAATAACTTTTCCACAAGCGGCTCTTTTGTTGAGAGTGTCCGATACCGTTAAGCAAAAAAAAGCACGCTACCGCCCCAAGCTCAACAGTTGCCTGATTACTGATATCGCACTTAAATTTTGCGCGCTAGTGTACCACTTCTTTAGTGGCAATCCGATACGAATAAAAGTTAAGCACATTTTCTTTTAGTCTTTCCAATCAACTCATTAGCACAGATTGGTGTCGATCTCAGGACCAATCTTGTTATCTTCTTTAGCCCCTGACTTTAATTTCAAAGAGTTACGCAGGAATACAACATAATGGTCTATCACACGGTAGATTGACCACTTTAGCGCCTAATTGGTCCCTTAATGGCAAAAGTAATAGCAAAGCACCGGGTAAATACATAGAATCCCCAGCACATCCATTAGCCAGCTAACGCCCATGCTTGAGTTGCTCTACACCACATTGCTCTATCTTATTCAGCCTCTCATCTGGATACGGCTTTGGGTGCGCGGACGTAAAGCTCCAGCCTATCGCAAACGCTGGGGTGAACGTTATGGCTTCTACCGCCAGCCGCTTAAGCCTGGCGGCATTATGCTGCATTCGGTTTCCGTCGGTGAAACACTCGCCGCTATCCCTCTGGTTCGCGCGCTGCGTCATCGTTACCCTGATTTACCGATTACTGTGACCACGATGACCCCAACGGGTTCAGAACGCGTTCAGTCCGCTTTTGGCAAAGATGTTCAGCACGTCTATCTGCCGTATGATTTACCCGATGCGCTTAATCGCTTCCTCGATAAGATTGACCCTAAGCTGGTGCTTATCATGGAAACGGAGCTATGGCCGAACCTGATTGCCGCGCTGCATCGTCGCCATATTCCACTGGTCATTGCCAACGCCCGTCTTTCCGAACGTTCCGCTGCCGGTTACGCAAAACTGGGCTCGTTTGTTCGTACGCTGCTGCAACGCATCACGCTGATTGCTGCGCAGAATGAAGAAGACGGAAAACGTTTTGTTGCCTTGGGGGCAAAAAACAATCAGGTCACTATTACCGGCAGCCTGAAGTTTGATATCTCGGTAACGCCACAGTTGGCGGCCAGAGCCGTCACGCTGCGCCGCCAATGGGCTCCGCATCGCCCGGTATGGATTGCCACCAGCACCCATGATGGCGAAGAGAGCATCATCATTGCCGCGCATAAAGCGCTGCTACAGCAATACCCCGATCTTCTGTTGATTCTGGTGCCTCGTCATCCTGAGCGTTTCCCGGATGCCATCAACCTTACCCGTCAGGCAGGCCTGAGCTATACGACTCGCTCTTCCGGCGAAGTGCCTTCCGCCACCACTCAGGTGGTGATTGGCGACACGATGGGTGAACTGATGCTGCTCTACGGCATTGCCGATCTGGCGTTTGTTGGCGGTTCACTGGTTGAACGCGGCGGGCACAACCCGCTGGAAGCAGCCGCCCATGCGATTCCGGTGCTGATGGGGCCACACACCTTTAACTTCAAAGATATCTGCGCGCGTCTGGAGCAGGCGAGCGGGCTGATTACCGTCACCGATGCCGCCAGCCTTGAGAAAGAAGTGGCTTCGCTGTTAGCCGATGAAGACTACCGTAGTTTCTATGGCCGTCATGCCGTTGAGGTTCTTTACCAGAATCAGGGCGCACTGCAGCGCCTGCTACAGCTTCTGGAGCCTTACCTGCCACCGAAAACGCATTGAGGATGACTATGCAAAAACGGGCGATTTATCCAGGCACATTCGATCCGATTACCAACGGTCACCTTGATATCGTGACCCGTGCAGCCTGCATGTTTGACCATGTCATCCTCGCTATTGCCGCCAGTCCCAGTAAAAAACCGATGTTTGATTTGAGCGAGCGTGTGGCGCTGGCACAGCAGGCCACGGCGCATCTTGCTAACGTCGAGGTGATGGGGTTCAGCGATCTGATGGCGAACTTTGCCCGCACGCAGCAGGCCAATATTCTGATTCGCGGCCTGCGTGCCGTCGCTGACTTTGAGTATGAGATGCAGCTGGCGCATATGAATCGCCATCTGATGCCGGAGCTGGAAAGCGTCTTCCTGATGCCTTCCAAAGAGTGGTCATTTATCTCATCATCGCTGGTAAAAGAGGTGGCGCGCCATAATGGGGACGTTACCCACTTCCTGCCGGTGAACGTGCATCAGGCGTTGATGGAGAAGCTGAAGTAGGTTTTGGGGTCGTTCCCGGCGGCGCTTCGCTTGGCCGGGCTACCTGGATGAGTTACTTCTGGCACTGTTTGCAGTAAAACGTCGCCCGCTGCGCATGCTTGCTCGCCACAATCGGCGCCCCGCATACCCGACACGCTTCCCCTTTACGCCCATAGACCTGCAGCTCCTGAGCAAAATAGCCCGGTTTGCCGTCGCTTTGCAGGAAGTCTTTTAGCGTTGTCCCACCCTGTTCAATCGATCGCGCCAGCACGGCTTTGATCGCGCCGACTAACCGTTCACCCTCTTCTCTTGAGAGCGATGACGCCAGCCGATCCGGATGGATCCGCGCGGCAAACAGCGATTCGCTCGCGTAGATATTCCCCACGCCCACCACCAGCTTATTATCCATCAGCCAGGGTTTAATCGCCGTTTTCTTCTTCGCGCACTTCGCCAGCAGATAGTCGGCGTTAAATTCCGCACTCAGCGGCTCTGGGCCGAGATGAGCGAGCACGCTGTGCCCTTCCAGCTCCGTGGTCCATAGCCAGGCACCAAAGCGGCGTGGGTCGGTATAACGCAGTACTTTGCCGTTGCTCATCACCAGGTCAACATGGTCATGTTTCTCAGCAGGCAGTTCTTCGGACAGGATACGCAGGCTACCCGACATTCCCAGATGGATAATTATCCAGCCGTCAGGGAGTTCCAGCAGAAGGTATTTAGCGCGTCGCTGAACGCTCAGGACGGGCTTGTCGCTCAGGCGGTAGATTTCATCAGAGACGGGCCAGCGAAGGCGACCGTTGCGGATAACGGCGTATTGAATGGTCGCACCGACCAGGTGGGGTTCAATGCCCCGGCGGCTGGTTTCAACTTCGGGTAATTCAGGCATAGCGTCTCCGGCTCAAATACAGATCTCTCTATTATGGGGACGCGTAGAAAACAAAAAACCCCGCCGAGGCGAGGTTTTTCATGACATCGAAACTAAAATTATTTGATTTTAGCTTCTTTGTACAGAACGTGCTGACGGACAACTGGATCGAATTTTTTCAGTTCCAGTTTTTCCGGTTTAGTACGTTTGTTCTTCGTGGTGGTGTAGAAGTGACCTGTACCAGCAGAAGAAACCAGCTTGATTTTCTCGCGAATACCTTTAGCCATGATTTATTTCCTCGTTAAGTACTTAGTACTTTTCGCCACGGGCACGCAGTTCGGACAGAACTGTATCGATGCCTTTCTTATCAATAACACGCATACCTTTAGCAGATACACGCAGGGTGACAAAACGCTTCTCGCTCTCAACCCAGAAACGGTGAGAGTGCAGGTTCGGCAGGAAACGGCGTTTAGTCGCGTTCAGTGCGTGGGAACGGTTGTTACCGGTCACCGGACG